>NZ_JALIFQ010000013.1:0-167150 GCF_022867815.1 Blautia sp. NSJ-175 | reverse complement strand
GCCCAGGATCTGTCACCATTCTCAGTTGTTTAAAATCAAGGATATGTTTTGTGTAGATTTGTCTAAAAAATAGGTACTACACAAATTCAAAATGTCCTTGACAAGGGGTACAGTTTAAACCAAATCTTTAGGATATGCATACCAATGGGATTCCAGTACTCGTTTATTTACTTATCAACAACGATTTTGCAGTGGGTAATAAATGGATATGGAACGAGTATGATAGGGGCTTTTACGGCGACAAGCCAGATAGAAAGTTTAATCCAGCAGCCATTTACTGCATTGGGCACAGCAATAGCAACTTATACAGGGCAGAATATCGGGGCAGGAAATACAGAAAGGATCAGACAGGGATTGGTTGCTGCTTTGAAAATCTGTTTGGTATATTCTCTTATTCTTGTTTTGGTATTCCGGGGCTTTGGGAGAATAGTCATGAATATTTTTGTATCAGATACGTGCATTATTGATAATGCTGTGAAAGGGATTCACATTACCAGTACATTTTTTTTGGCACTCGGCATGGGACAGATACTGCGCTATCTCTTAAATGGTGCAGGAGATTCTGCTTATTCAATGATAAATGGAATCGTTGAAATTGTCTGCCGTTTAGTATTTGTTTTCTTATTGACGAACATCTCATTTATAGGTCAATGGGGGATTTGGTGGACAACGGCATTTACTTGGAGCTGCACGGCATTATTTGGAATATGCCGGTTTATAGGAGGAAAATGGAAAGATAAAGGCATAGTTTAAAAATGGAAAAGAAGTATTGGATATTGTGTCCTGCCTGTCATAGCAAGACCTGCATGAAAATAAGAATTGCTTTTGACAGGCTGTATGTCACGATTCGATGTACACTTAGACTGGTCAGTCATGTACCAGCCAGGTCTTGGCCTCCTCCATATCGGTACAGAAATAAAGCTGTCCGCTATTTAACGCAGCCTTTTTATGCAAGGCTTTCTGTAGTTTCCTCAGACTTCTTTTCTCCGTGGTAATTGCCAGCTTAACAATTCGGGGCCTTATTTTTTCAATATGTTCTGCAAGCGTTTCTGTCAGTTCCTTTGTCAAGTCAGTCTCATATAAATCAATTAATATGCGGCGCTTTTGAGGGGATTTTAATATAAATGCCTCTTCTCTGCCTATCATGGACAGCAGACCTTCGGAATCATCAAAATAACTTCCATAATGAATACCGTGAAAGCTGCCGCCTTTATAGTAGTAAGGGCTCAGCGCCCCGCTTGGGGATTTTGTTATCATAGTATTACCTTTCCCTTTCCAACAGATCTGTCAGCGGTTTCTGCATACGGATATGACGACACCAGCGGATGGTTTCCTCCGTAATGCAGATTCCGTAATAAAGAGTGGAGAGTTTATAATAAAAGCATTCTTTGTTATCCAGTTCGGTAAATCCTTTTTCCAGCTCCCTGAGCTTTTTCAGATAATTTCTGTTATTGATCTCATATTCCAGAAGCTGCTGACTGCGAATTTCAGCCTCCAGATGGTCGAAGAAGTAAACCTTTGCCAAATGGGTATTGGTGCCTTCAAAAATATCCATGGGGGAGGAGAGCCAGTGGAAAAATTGTTTCCGTCCCTCCTCTGTTATATGGTAAAAAATTTTCTTTCTGCTGCCCTGCGGTTTATCCCTGGTTGTCAGATATCCCTTTTCCGTTAATCTTTTTAATGCGGGGTACAGGCTTCCGAAACTTGCCTTATAGAAGACACCGATTCCGTTTTCTATGAACTTTTTTATATCATAGCCTGTCAGGTCCTTTTCCAGCAGCATGCCGAGTGCAATGGATTCCAGCATAATAGTCTCCTCTCATATATATCTATTAGATATATTATAACGCTATATATAGAGATTGTAAAGCACTGTTTCTCGGCGGTAATGTTTCTATGTGAAATGTGAAAGCACATCCGTTGACTTTAGTGCACTGAGGTAATATAATGCTTTTTATAGACTGTTTTTCAGGCTATAGTACATAAAGAGAGGTACAGCTTAGATGAAAGCACAATTGGTGACGGACATACAGAAGTATTCTATTCATGATGGGGAAGGAATACGAACTACCATATTTTTTAAGGGATGTCCGCTTTCCTGTGTCTGGTGTCACAACCCGGAGACACAGGAGTACCGTCAGCAGTTTATGTGGAATCAGGAAAAATGTACAGGATGCGGGGAGTGTGCCGCGGCCTGTCCCGGCGGCGCTGTTTCCATGGAGGGGCCAAGACCGGTGACGGATCCAGAAAAGTGCAGTGTATGCCATACGTGTGAAGAATACTGTCTGCAAAATGCCAGGGAATTTGCAGGCAGAGAATATACGGTCGAGGAGCTGGTTAGGGAGGCATTAAAAGACCAGCCTTTTTACGAGCAGTCCCATGGCGGGGTCACCCTCTCGGGAGGAGAGGTACTGGCCCGGGATAAGGGATTTCTGGAACAGCTCATGCGCGGTCTGACAGAGCGGGGAATACGTGTGAATGTGGATACCTGCGGTTATGTCCCATGGGAAAATATAGAGAGTGTGATTCCTTATACGGATACTTTTTTATACGATATAAAGCTCATGGACTCCGGTCTGCACGAGAAAATGACAGGAGCGGGAAATGAGATGATCCTGGATAATCTCGTAAAACTGTCAAAAAGCGGAGCCGCTGTCTGGATACGGATTCCGGTTGTGGGCGGTGTCAATGATACGGACAGGAACATGAAAGAGACACTGGACTTTCTTGACGCCCATTCCATTGGGCAAAAATGGATTCACCTGCTTCCCTATCACAACACAGGGAGTGGAAAATATTCAAGGCTGGGACAGGAATACAGGGGCAGAGATTTTACGACTCCTTCTAAGGAACGCATGCAGGAGCTGTTGGATATGTGTCTGAAACGGGGATTTCAGGCCAGGATAGGAGGTTGATACAGATGGAACGGGGAATGAACGAGAGAATCCGCAGGCTTCGCAGGGAAAGCCTGGAGACAGAAGCGCATATAGATATGGAGCGGGCAAAAATAGAAACCGAAGTATACCGCAGATATGAGGGCACTGTATCTGTACCGGAATTACGGGCACTGGTTTTAAAACACTATTTTGCCGAGAAGACGCTGTACATAGGGGAAGGCGAGCTGTTGGTGGGAGAGAAGGGAAACGGGCCGCAGGCAGCACCGACCTTTCCGGAATTATGCTGCCATACAGTACAGGATCTCCATGTGATGAATGACAGGGAGCTGATCAGCTTTAAGGTACGTGAAGAGGACTATGGGTTTCAGGAAAAGGAAATGATCCCTTTCTGGGAGAGACGTTCCATCCGGCACCGGATACTGGAAAAAATGACTCCGGAGTGGAAGAAAGCCTATAGATGTGGTATTTTTACTGAATTTATGGAACAGAGAGGTCCGGGGCATACCGTGGGTTCCGAAAACATTTATAAGCGGGGGCTTCTGGACTATAAGGAGAAGATACGGGAAGCGCTTGGACATCTGGACTACAGCCGGGACCCGGAGGCGCTGGATAAAGAGAATGAGCTTCGTGCCATGGATATTGCTTGTGATGCGGTGATCCTTCTGGGAAAACGGTATCATGACTATGCCCTTAAGCTTGCCCAAAAAGAAGAAAATCCGGTACGCAGAGAGGAACTTCTGCAGATTGCCGAAAACTGCAAGGTTGTGCCGGCACATAAGCCGGAGACATACTGGCAGGCACTTCAGATGTATTGGTTTGTGCATCTGGCTGTGACAAGTGAGTTAAACCCGTGGGATGCCTACAGCCCCGGAAGACTGGATCAGCATCTGATATCTTTTTACAGACACGATGTCAAGGAAGGGATTCTTAACCGGGAGCAGGCAAAAGAACTGTTGGAGTGTCTGTGGGTAAAATTCAACAATCAGCCGGCACCTCCAAAGGTGGGGATTACACTGAAGGAAAGCGGCACATACACAGACTTTGCCAACATCAATACCGGCGGAGTGACACCGGAGGGACATGACGGTGTCAATGAGGTGAGCTATCTGATCCTGGAGTGTATGGATGAAATGAAACTTCTGCAGCCCAGCTCAAATGTGCAGATCAGTAAAAAGACTCCTCAGGAGTTTCTCATAAAAGCCTGCGAGATATCCAGAAAGGGATGGGGACAGCCTGCTTTTTACAACACAGAGAGTATAATTCAGGAGCTTTTAAACGCAGGGAAATCCATTGCAGATGCAAGAAAAGGCGGCACCAGTGGATGTGTGGAGACGGGCGCTTTTGGAAACGAGGCATATATTCTGACCGGTTATTTTAATCTGCCAAAAATCCTTGAGATCACCCTTCACAACGGATATGACCCGGCCGCCGGGGAACCGCTTGGCCTGGCGCTTGGAAAAGCGGAGGATTTTAAATCTTATGAGGAGCTTTTTGAAGCCTATAAAAAGCAGATTTTGTATTTCCTGGATATCAAAATGCGCGGCAATCATGTCATTGAGGGGATTTATGCCCGCTATATGCCGGTACCGTTTCTCTCCGTGATCACCAATGACTGTATTGCCAAGGGAAAGGACTACAATGCCGGGGGAGCCAGATATAACACCAACTATCTGCAGGGCGTGGGAATCGGAACCATTACAGACAGTCTTGCTGCCATAAAATACAATGTTTTTGACAAACAGAAATTTACCATGTCTGAGCTGATGCAGGCGCTGAATGACAATTTTGAGGGACATGGGCGAATCTGGAATCTTGTCAGCAATAAGACGCCGAAATACGGCAATGACGATGACTATGCAGATGATATTATGAAGGATGTATTTTCATTCTACTATGAGAGCGTGACCGGACGGCCGAATATGAAAGGCGGAAAGTACCGCATCAATATGCTGCCAACCACCTGTCATGTCTATTTCGGGGAAGTGATGATGGCAAGCCCCAACGGACGTCTGGCCCATAAGCCTGTATCCGAAGGGATATCCCCGGAGAAAGGGGCAGATGTGCACGGCCCTACAGCGGTAGTGAAATCCTGCTCCAAGATGGATCATCTGAATACAGGGGGAACTCTGCTGAACCAGAAGTTTACGCCTCAGGTGGTATCCGGTGAAAACGGACTGATACAGATGGCAAATCTGGTCCGGACATATTTTAACCTGGACGGGCACCACATTCAGTTTAATGTGATTGACCGCCAGACACTTTTAGACGCGCAGGCACGTCCCGAGGAATACAAGGATTTGATCGTGCGTGTGGCTGGATACAGCGACCATTTCCGCAATTTAAGCAAAGCGCTGCAAGATGAGATCATCGATAGAACAGAGCAGTCCTTTGGATGATTTTGAACGCCCCGGAAGGGCAGGAACGGTACATTTTCTGCGGGAACCTTCCGGGGCGGATTTTTGTCTGCCCAGGTATTTTCACACCTTCGGCCTGAAAACACCTGGAAATACAGTGGTATATGGACGGCAGAGGACAGATTCAAAAAACATAAAACTTTTATAAAGTCATTGCATCCGCCGGAAAATAAGAATATAATAAGTCTGCATTTGTTGTTTACATGTAACGATTCAGTGAATACCTGTTGCTGGTACTCTTATGCTCGGTCAGCGAAGCAAATGGGCCGACTTAACTGAACAGTTACATATACATTTCTAAATACAAGTTTCTATTTATCAATGGCGTTTCAGCCAAAAGTTCAGTGTGAAACATATGGAAGGCAGATAGGAAAAACAGAATTGAAATGCAACGTTATATATTGTATAATAAAAGAAAAAAACTGCATGATTTTCGCCATGTCATATCAGCACAAAAACTGTCTGCTTTCCTGAAGGAGGCCGGATGGAAAAACAAAGGTTAGCTGCATCAGTATTAAATGCAAAAGATGAAGATGTTTACAACTGTCTGTCAGATAATGAAGTATTTGCGGATTTGTTTAACGGTGCAGTCTTTCAGGGAGAGCAGGTGATCAAACCTGAATATCTGGAAGAAATGAATGAGAAAAAACAAATGAAAGTACCGGGGAAAGACGGACAGCCGGCAGTGATCAAAAGGCTGCGCGATGTACAAAAAGGAAGCGGACTGGAAGAGAGCATTCTCGGTATTGAGCTTGCTGTTGAAGGGCAGCGAAAGGTCCATTATGGAATGCCGGTCAGACATATGCTCTACGATGCGGTTGATTACACGAAACAAATACAAAACCTGGAGAAAAAGCACAGAAGCAACAGGGATTTGTCACCCGGCGCGGAATTTCTGTCAGGATTAAAAAAGGAAGACAAGCTGCGCCCCATAATAACACTGGGATTATTCTACGGAGAAGATCAGTTGTGGGACGGCCCTATGTGCCTTCATGATATGCTGGAATTTCCCAAGGTATTGGAACCCTGGAAACATTACATTCCAAATTATCCGCTGAATCTGGTGTACAGCGGAAATGTCAATCCCGGGAACTTTAGAACCGGTCTGCAGGAAGTCTTCGAGCTGCTGCGGGTGGCAAAAGATAAAGATGCCATGGAGGAATTCCTTAAGAAAAACCAGGAGCATTACAAAAACTTAGAGTGGAAAAGGGGCAGGCTGGTTGGGAATTTTTTGGATATTCCATTGATCAAAGAAAATGCAGAGGTCATACGAACAGAAGAAGGAGGGATAAATATGTGTACAGCGTTTCAGCAGATGCGTATGGAAGGAGTACGGGAAGGAATCATTGAAGGGGAACGAAGAGGCAGAAATTTTGGAGAAGAAAAATTAACAAGGCTAATACAGCTTCTTTTTCATGATAACAGAATAGATGATTTACAGAGGGCTTCTTTTGATACAGAATACAGAGAAAAGTTATATAAAGAGTATGGACTGGAAAATGAGAATTTATAACCGTTCAGAAAAGCTGAACCGTTACGAGAATTTGCTGAATCAGGACATTAAAATGCAAGATAAAGTATACAAATATTCCTTCCTGCGTTATGATATAAAGGTTAAGAATAAATGAGAAAAGGAATATGATGTAACAATGAAGAAGGATCTGACAACAGGAAATATTATTAAAACCATGCTCATATTTGCAGGCCCCATGATTATAGGAAATCTCCTGCAGCAATTTTACAATATAGCGGATACGCTGATCGTGGGCAGATTTGTAGGAGCCGATGCCATGGCATCTGTGGGGGCGGCCTATACACTTATGACATTTCTGACTTCTATCCTGATCGGATTATGTATGGGCAGCGGTTCTCTGGTTTCCTTTTATTTCGGAAAACAGGATAAGGAAAAGATGGAAGTATGTGTGCAGGGATCTTTTCTGCTGATAGGCGGAGTTACGGTAGTCATAAATGTTCTGGTGTTTGTATTTATAAATCAGATTTTACGGATACTGCAGATACCGGCAGAAATATTAGAGATGTCACATGAGTATGTAAAAATAATATTTGCCGGAATATTTTTTGTGTTCTTATATAATTATTATGCCTATCTTTTGAGGTCTATCGGAAATTCTGTGATACCGCTGGTCTTTTTGGGAACAACATCCGTTCTGAATGTTGTGCTTGATATTATTTTTGTTGTGACTTTTGGCTGGGGTATCGGCGGTGCTGCGCAGGCCACTGTCATATCCCAGGCTATATCCGGGGTTGGTATATCCATCTATGTGTGGATCAAGGAACCCGTATTCAGGCTCCGGCTGTTTGGAAAGAACCGGATATTCCTGACCAGGGAATCTATGCAGGAAATAACAAGATTTTCATTTGCAGCATCTATACAGCAGTCTGTAATGAATCTGGGTATCCTCATGATTCAGGGGCTGGTAAACAGCTTTGGCGTTGCCGTTATGGCTGCCTTTACAGCCGCAGTCAAGATTGATTCTTTTGCCTATATGCCTGCACAGGAATTCGGCAATGCCTTTTCCCTGTTTATTTCCCAAAATCACGGTGCCGGAAAAGAAAACAGGATCCGGAAAGGAACAAGACAGGCGTTTGTGGTTTCGGCACTGTTTTGCGGAGTGATTTCTGTGTTGGTATTTTTGCTTGCAAAAAATCTTATGCTGTTTTTTGTATCTTCCTCTGATACGGAAATCATACAGATCGGTGCGGGATATCTGCGGATTGAGGGCGCATTCTACATAGGTATCGGCATTTTGTTTTTATTGTACGGTTATTACAGGGGAATAAATATTCCTGAGATGTCCCTGGTTTTAACCATCATTTCCCTGGGTACCAGAGTGATTCTGGCTTATATACTGGCACCGATAGAAGCAGTCGGTGTTGTGGGAATCTGGTGGGCGATACCCATCGGATGGTTTTTAGCAGATATTACGGGGATTATTTATATGCGGCACAGAGAACGTAAAAAACTTCTGAACTGAGGATGGAAATCCTGGGGTTAGTTATACAGTTGCGTAAATCAGACACAGAACAAAAACAGGCACACCAATTTATCCATCAATGGTGTGCCTGTCCAAGTTATCCTTTGACCCGTTTAAAACATACACTTCCCTTAGCCTTTTCTCCCGTTATCGTTATGTTATAAGTTCCGCTTTCTTCAATAGGAACCTGAAACGTAGTGGAGAGATCAATCTTATCTTTTTCATATATGGGTGTTTCATCATCTTTTTGTATTTTGACAGAAAGCCTGCCGGAATCACACACGATTTCGGCGTCAATGACATCCCCTTTTTCAAGTTTCAGCGGCTGTGAATCCGTAGTATTGAATATGCGGTATTCCATAATGAGATGATTCTCATTTCCGAGTCTGCTGCCTTCATAAGCCGAGCCAGTACAGGATGTCAAAGCAAAAGTACATAACAGTGTGAAAAAAACGATTATAATTTTTTTCATATCCTCACCCCCATTATGAAAGCATATCCTGATTTCTTAAAGAACCGTATCATATAAATCTAAAGTTTTCCTAAAGAAAGACAGTAAAATTGAATATTTATTAAAATACACAAAAACAATGTTTTTGTGAGAAAAAATATGATTTCTGCAATAATTTTATGGACATCGGAAAATATAATGTTATAATTAATACAAGAAAATGAATGAAAATGCATGGCTTATTCAGAAATGGGGTGTAATTGGAATATGGCAGAATACAGGAATGATATAATGAAAAACGATGATTTTATTTGCCGCTATAAATCTGATGACTTCGCTTACTGGAATTGCAATTACATCTGCAGGGAAGCCTTCCTTTCAAGACAGCAGGCTTTTTTACTTACCCAGCTTCAGGAAACGAAATGGCTGCCGGTATTTCGCCTTGTAGTCTTGTATGAGACAAGCCATATACATGTGCAGGAATATAAAAATGTTTTTTATATGTCCAGCGGAATGGAGACGGAGGAGGAGATAAAGGAGTCAGGGGATAATCTGAATTATTTGTTTCAACTGGGGCTTTTAAAAGCTGATTTTTCAGAGCGGAACCGGTTATACATATATCACTTTTTGGAACAGGGAGATATTTTCCGGACATTTTACTCTAAATATAAGGGAATCCCGGATACGCGTCCCATAGTGGAACGAGGTACGGTTATACTGACAGAAGCGGGGAAAACGGCTGTCTTAGTTGGCAGAGAATAAACGGTGCCGCATAAAAATCCGATTATAAAAATCCGATATCGGTGGATCATAACCGATATCGGATGCATTTTACAAGTCTGAACTCTTTTTCTATTCAGTGAATTCTTTTAGAGCTTTGCCCATACGCATAATTCCATCAGATATTTTGTCTTCCGGCATATTAGAAAAGTTTATCCGAAGGGTATTGCGCTTTTTCGTGTTGGGGAAAAAGGAGTTTCCGGGGACAAAGGCCACGTTGTGTTCAAGACATTTTTCGAGCAGCTTTACAGTGTCTGTTTTTTCATTCAGCTCAATCCAGAGAAACAGTCCGCCCTCGGGCCTGGTGAATTTAATATCTGAGGGAAAAGCGCGGTGTATGGCTTCTATGGCTGTGTCGCGCCGTTTCCGGTATACTTCACGTATTTTATCAATATGAGCGTCAATATCATATTTTTCCAGATAGGCAGAGATGACCATCTGGGCTATGGTGTTGCACTGTAAATCTACGCCCTGTTTTACCAGGACATATTTGCGGATGACTTCTTTTTCTCCCGCGATCCATCCAATCCGGTAACCGGGGCAGAAGATTTTTGAAAAGGTACCGGTGCACAGGACATTGCCTGTTCGGTCAAAGGATTTGATGGAGGGCAGGAATTCACCTTCATATCTCAGCTCACCATAGGGATTATCCTCTACAACTGCCACATTGTACTTTGCGGAGATTTCAGCAAGCTGCTGTCTGCGCTTGAGACTCCAGGTCCTTCCTGTGGGATTTTGGAAATCAGGGACCACATAGATCAGCTTTGCGGTGGGGTTTTCCTTCAAAGCTTTTTCCAGTTCAGATATGATCATTCCGCTGTCATCTGTGGGAACCTCCGCAAAGCTGCATCCATATGCCTTGAACGCACTGATGGCGGCAAGATATGTAGGACTTTCGCACAGTACCACATCTCCTTCATCCAAAAATACCTTTCCCGAAAGATCCAGGGCCTGCTGGGAACCGTGCGTGATCAGTATGTTTTCATGGCAGAAGGAAGTGCCAAGCTGTGCGTTCATACGTGCGGCGATCCACTCCCGGAGGGGCTGATATCCTTCTGTGGTCGCATACTGCAGAGCGTGTTCTCCGTTGTGGTCCAGCACATAATTGTTGGCAGCTTTGATCTCCTCAATGGGAAACAGTTCAGGAGCCGGCAGGCCTCCTGCAAATGAAATGACTTCCGGCTGTTCTGTGAGTTTTAAAAGCTCCCTGATCTCGGAAGCGGTTACATATGACATTCTTCTTGCGTATTTATATTCCATGGAAATACTCCTTTAAAAATAATTATAATATTGGGTTTATTTCGTTTTCTGTTAAGGGATCACTCTCTGCGTGGGCTATGATCAGTTCCCTCATCACATCACATAAAATTTTTACGCCGCGGACGATCCTGTCCCTGGGAGGAAAGGTATAGTTTAACCGGATATAGCCTTCCCCTTTCTGTTTGGTCAGATAGGCAGGCATGCCGGGCAGAATGGCAACACCGTTTTTGGCAGCCTGTGAAGCCAGCTGGTCGGCTGACAGGCCATCCGGAAGTCTGCACCACAGATAGTATCCGCCGTTTGGTATATTCCAGGAAAGCCCGCGGGGAGTATATCGGTTCAGGGCCTCCACCATCATATCCCTTCTTTCCCTATATTCCTTTCGTATGAGTTCCACATACTTTTCCATCTCCCCATTGACAATAAAACGCTCCACGATCTGTTGTGAAATGCAGCAGGAATGTAAATCTATAAGCTGACGGATACCGGAAAAATGGTGGATCAATTTCCTGTCTGCACAGATCCAGCCCAGACGCAGCCCGGGATAGATGGTTTTGGAAAAAGAACTGAGATAAATCACATTTCCGTTGGTGTCCATGGATTTTAAGGGGGCTGTGGTCTGGCCTTCAAAACTCAGTTCACTGTAGGGGTCATCCTCCAGAACGGGCACAGAATATTTGGTCGCCAGCTCCAGCAGCCGGACTCTCTTGGCAGTGCTCATGGTCACGCCGCAGGGGTTATGATAAGTGGGCATGGTGTAGATCAATTTCGGATGGTAGCGCATTAAGAGCTGTTCCAGAATCCTTACATCCATTCCGTCATGCTCCATGGGGACTGCCATAAGCCTGGCACCCATGGAACGGAAGCTCTGAATCGCCGGGAAAAAGGACGGTTCTTCAATCAGCACAATATCGCCGGGATTCAGAAAGGCACGTGCCGCAAGGTCGATACCTTCCTGGGCACCGGAAACGAGCATGATCTCGGAAGGATGGCAGAAACAGGAGCGCTTCTGCATGTATGAGGCCATGACCTTGCGCAGGGATGAAAAACCTGCCACAGGAGAGACCAGCATTCCCTTCGGGTTGGATAACAGCTCATGTTCAATTCCTTTGAAAGCCCGGACAGGCGGATTTTCAAAAGAGGCAATACCGGCGGCAAAGGATATGACATCCTTTTGATTCGCCATTTCCAGATATTTGTTGACATCAAAGGTGTCGCGGTTTTTTAGATAGTCGCTGAACAAATACTCCCACATGGGTTCTCTGCGGGAATCCGTTTTGCGGATTTTTTGGTCAGTTCCTCTGACGGCTGTGGTGCCCCTTCCCACATGGGAGGCCAGCAGACCATCCGCTTTTAATTCTTTATACGCGTTCAGTACAGTTGTCCGGTTCACGCCCAGTGTATCCGCTAACTGACGTTCCGATGGGAACTGAAAGCCATCCGGGATCTCACCGGAAATGATCTGGGCCTGAATTTGTTCTGTGATCTGTCTGTATAAAGGTGTCTTTTTTGATTTGTCTATTTGAATTTGCATGGGTTCCTCCAATTGGTTTGGTCCAATTTGTATTATATACAAGGATTGGTGGGGCATCAACCACCAATTGAACTTAATTTTTTACAACCAATTTGAAAGATGGGAGGGGGACTTTTGTTTTATATGCCGCCTTTATGCAAAAGCAGGACCATATTTTCGCTGAAGAAAGTAAATCCGGACCGGAGTATGACCAGCGTTCTTCAGGGGATTGTTTTATTGCAGACAGAAAATATGTATGCTATATTTTATATAATCCTAAGGATCGTAAATGTAATATATACAGCATGATTTTTTATCCGAAATATGAGTGAAAGGGGTGTATTACCGTTCTCTATGCCGCTGCCGGAATGCAAAGTGCGCTGGTGTATGCGGGGTGAACGGTAATAGTGGTATTTTATTATGTATGAACTGATACAGATCGGAGAGCGGAGTTATTATATCCAGAGTCCGGCAAAAATCGGGATCTATCTGGCAAATGATCAGGAGGTTTATCTGATCGACAGCGGCAATGACAAGGATGCAGGGAGAAAAATCCGTAAAATTCTGGAGCAGAACGGCTGGTCATTGAAAGCTATCCTAAACACACATTCCAATGCAGACCATATCGGCGGCAACCGTTATCTTCAGCAGCAGTACGGCTGTGACATATTTGCAAATGGGATGGAGGCTGCCTTCACAAAATACCCGCAGCTGGAGCCGGCGCTTCTGTATGGCGGATATCCCTTTCAGGATTTAAGGCATAAATTTTTGATGGCAGTCCCCAGTGAGGCGAAAGAGCTGACAGACAGCGGTTTTCCAAAGGAGATAGAAGTGATTCCTCTGCCGGGGCATTTCCTTGATATGGTAGGGTTCAGAACTCCGGACCAGACAGTGTTTCTCGCTGACTGCCTAAGCAGTGCAGCTGCTCTGGAGAAATATCAGCTCACTTTTATTTATGATGTGGAAGCGTACTTAAATACACTGGAACGAGTAGCGGCTATGCAGGCGGAGATATTTGTCCCGTCTCATGCAGAGCCTGTAAAAGATATCCGTCCGCTGGCAGAATGCAACAGGAAGAAGGTTCTGGAGATTGCAGATCATATCACAGAGATCTGCCGGGAGCCAATCACATTTGAAGCATTGCTGCAAAGGCTCTTTTCCGATTATCAGATTACCATGACCTATGAGCAGTATGTGCTGGTTGGAAGTACAGTCCGTTCTTAT
Source organism: Blautia sp. NSJ-175 (assembly GCF_022867815.1). Lineage (NCBI taxonomy): Bacteria > Bacillati > Bacillota > Clostridia > Lachnospirales > Lachnospiraceae > Blautia > Blautia sp. NSJ-175. Next base: position 153,615 of record NZ_JALIFQ010000013.1, on the reverse strand, counting down.
TTATCTTATTTGAAAGACAGTGGAAAAATAGAGGGATACATTGAGAATAACAGTCTGTTGTGGAGAAAAATTCGGGAGGAAGGATAACCATGTCGGAAAAACATCTGAAGTTCAGATATGCGGAAAGAAAAGACACAGCTCTTATACTGAAGTTTATAAAAGAGCTTGCCGCTTATGAAAAGATGGAGCATGAGGTGATCGCCACAGAAGCAGTTTTGGAGGAATGGATATTTGACAAAAAGAAAGCGGAAGTGATTTTTGCAGTGGTAGATAAGGAAGAGATAGGATTTGCGCTGTTCTTTCATAATTTTTCTACCTTTTTGGGGCGTGCGGGGCTTTATCTGGAAGACTTATATGTAAAGCCGAAATACCGGGGAAATGGCTATGGAAAGGGAATATTGAAAAAACTGGCTCAAATTGCAGTGGAGAGGGGATGCGGGCGCCTGGAATGGTGGTGTCTGGACTGGAATAAACCAAGCATCAACTTCTATTTATCATTGGGAGCGGAGCCAATGGAAGACTGGACCGTATATCGTATTGCCGGTGACACGCTGAAGCAGTTATCCGTAAAATAGAAAAAAGTTACTTTTATCACGGCCCAGAGGGCTGCCGTACCACCACGGCAGTCCTTTTCTCAATGTTTTGGGCACCTCGTATAATGCAGTTATTTTTCTGTGCATGAAATGTCACAAGGAAAATTAAGGCCCAGTATGGTTCATTTTACAGGGAACCGGTATCAAAAACCGGCTCAATATATTCTTTGATCAATCCAATCCTGTCTTTTGCCTTTGGTGTAAAAAGAGCGGCGATGGAAACCACCAAGTTTTTCTCTTTGTTCACATAGATCGTATTTCCCCCGTCTCCCATGGCAGCAAAAGTATTCGCATTCTCGTCACAGAGCCACCATAAATATCCATAGGGAAGATCCTGTTTTTTCCATCGGCTGTGTTCTTTTGTACTCTCGTCTATCCAGCTTTTGGATACGATTTCCCGGCCCTCCCACATGCCGCCGTTTAAATATAATTGTCCTATTTTTGCCATGTCAGCCGGTGACAGGGTAAGCCCCCAGCCCGCTGCGTTGTTGCCGGCTTCATCCGAGACCCAGCCGCTTATATTCGTGGCGCTGTTGAACGCCATCTGTTCCTCTTTGCTGTGAAAAATAATATTTTTTTCAACAGTGATTCCCAGAGGAGAGAATAAATGTTCGGATGCAAAGGCAAAGACAGAGCAGCCCGAGGTCTTTGCGAGGATACCGGATAAAAGGTCCGGCCCGATGAGCGGTGCATAACGGAATTTACCGATCTGTCCTTTGCCGCCCAATTGCTCAAGGCTGAATTTCACCCAGTCATCGCTGGTAAAATATTTTAGGTAGGGGGCAAATTTGTATTTGTAGGGTGCAGTCATTGTGAGCAGGTTTTCAAGGGTAATGTTCCGGATGGAGTCCATAGTATTCTTCACAGTGTATTCCGGGAAAAAATCCAATACCTTCTGATGGATGCTTTTGATATATCCCCGGTCCAGCGCGATTCCGATCAATATGGACAGAATGCTTTTGGTGACTGAGTAAACATGAATGCGGCAGTTGGATGTGCAGCCGTTAAAGTAGTTTTCATATTCTGTTCTGCCGTTTTTTAAAACAACGATGCCTGCAGTATTGCTGTAATCCCTGCAGATGGTTTTTTCAAGTTCTGTAATCTTTTCCTGATTCATTTTTTCTCCTTACTGTTTGGGTGAAATGATGCCTTTTTCTTAACGGGATAATAAATTTCCGTGGTCAGTTCGCTTTCCGATGAGACCTGGGAGGGGTCGGTGATGTACACTTCGCAGAGCGGGCCGTTTCCCTCGTATCCTTCCATCTCTGCCCATCTCCGCTGCTTTGCATAGACAGAGGGCAGCGCGGAGTAGGTACCGTGCAGGACGGTTTTTAGGCAGAGGCCGGGAGTGTGGTTCCTTGTCCCTGTGACATATTCTTTAACCGGAATGGCAAATTCGGTATCCAGGCCAAAGGGACTGAATTCCTCACTGTGGAACAGTACCATTGGGGGCGCGGTGACTGTCAGTTTATTCTCCCGGATCACTTTGAATAATTTTCCGTAGCATTTTGCATATTCCTGTGGATACTCGCCTTCCCGTACCATCTTCCGGACAGACAGAAGATACATTTGGGGAACCTCCGTGAGCTGGATCTCAATGGTATCCAGATAGGACATAATGGATTTTCCCTGCTTTAGGTTTTCTATATCCTGATTCATCTGTTTCAGGGTTTTTTCATATTCCAGGAGCTGTTTTTTCATGTCCTGCTCCTTTTTTATAAGCGCGAGGCAGAGAGCTTCCTCCGGCAGTTCTTCGGAATGAAGAATGGATTTGATCTCATCCAGAGAAAAGCGGTAGGATTTCAGACGGTTGATGAAGAGCATGGTTTCCAGCTGGCTGATAGAATAATACCGATATCCGTTTTCCGGATCGATCTCTTCCGGATGGATCAATCCGATTTCCGCGTAGTAGCGGAGTGTCTTGGCAGACACCTTGCAGATGGATGAAAATTCACCTATTGATAACAAAGCATATCCTCCTTGCGGCGTGTTTCTGATCACCCTTATGTTACACCTTGCCCTAAGGGCAAAGTCAACAGGGAATATAAAAGAAAAGATGTAAATTTCTGCCAATATTTGTTATAATGAATCTGTTACAAATTATGTGGTAAAGTAGATGAGAAGATGGGATTATTAAAGTTTGAATCAGAACCGGAGTTTGGGAAACTGGCGGAATATGTATCTGCCTGTCAGCCCTGCGGCGCATTAGAGGCAGAAGGATACTGTGCGCCGGAGAAAAGGCTTTTTCGGGAATATACCGGGTTTACTGTGGATTTTCTGTATGCATCTGTGCAGTTGGATGACAAAAAGATATTTGAGGACTACGTTTTGTGGTTTTATGAGCTTCTCTGTCCTGTTATGGCAGATATGCCGAAACATAGAGTGCGTGCCCTTCTTCTGAGCCACTTTTCAGTAGTCGAAAACGGCGCGGAGCAGATTTTTGCCGGGGCAGGGCTGAAAAAACTGAAAAGGTTTATCGGGTACGGGAAGAGGGCTGCAGCAGACGCCGAAGTGACAGGGAAATCTCCGGAGCCGTTAAGGTACGGGAAATACGAAAAAGAGCGGCAGCGGTACTTAGATGCGCTTATGCGGTCAGATACAAAAAGTGCAGTCGCTGTGGCAGCGGAGTTTTTACAGACCGGAATTCCTGTTGAGGATATTCTGGTGGAAATCCTGGGGGAAACCATGAGAGGGGTGGGAGAGCTATGGCACAGCCATCAGATTTCCGTGGACATGGAACATTATTGTACATCCACCACCCAGCTTGCGTCAGCGCAGCTGTATCCTGTTATTTTTCGGCAGAGGCGGAAGAAGAAAAAGGTACTGGCAGCATGCGTGGGAAGTGAGCTGCATGAAATGGGAGCCCGCATGACAGCGGATCTTTTTGAATACAATGGATGGGACAGTATCTATCTGGGGGCGGGGGCAGATATTTCTTATGTCCTGAAACAGATACAAGACCACAGGCCTGATCTGGCGGCGTTTTCAGTGACTATGCCTCAGTATTTGGTTCAGTGCCAGGAGATGGTTGACAGGCTGAAAGCATGTTATCCTGACCTGAAGATCGCAGTGGGAGGCAATGCGTTTCAGAGTTTGAGTAAAATACAGGGGAACTGGAGGATAGATGTATATGCCCGGGATGCAAGGGAACTTGTGCGGTGGGCGGATGATACATTTGCAGATGAGATATGATTGGTTATCTTGCATTATGTGATTTGCACTGGAAGATTACGAAAGTAATCCGCAGCATTCCTGTAAGCCTGGCAGAGCCGGGACAGGATGCAAGGGAGATTTTTGCGGACAGGGAGGTTCTGGACAGGCTTTTGGAGCAGGATACAGAACAGATGGTTTCTGCCCGCAGGCAGCTTCGTGGAAAAGAGCACCTATCTGTGTTTGTCACAGTAAAGCCTGTCAGGGAACAGGTACTTCTGTCTGTATACGATATGGAAAATGCAGACTGGCTGCCCCGGATGGCAGAGCTGCAGCTTTCTGCCCTGGATGAATTGGCTTCTCTTGGAACAGGACCTTACGGGGAGTCATATTTTGAAATCCAAAAGGTAAACAACCGGCTCATCAATTCCCAGAGAGCGCTTGCAAAAGCAAATGTACTGCTGAAAGAGACGCTTGAGGAGATGCGCAGGGCGGAAAACACCATTGAGATCCTTAAAAGAGATCCGGTTACCAATCTTCTCACGGAGAAGATATTTTATGAACGGGCACAGGTAATGCTTGAGGAGAATCCGGGACAGGCGTTTGATATAATCGCAGTGGATATAGAGCGGTTTAAAATTATCAATGATGCATTCGGAACGGCTGCGGGAAACCAGCTTCTCAGCGATCTTTCCGTCTGCTTACTGGATATCAGAGTGGACGAAAAGTCTCTGTTTGCAAGGATAAGGGCAGACCTTTTTGCGGTGCTGGTTCCCCGTGAAGAAGGGGTGTATGGAAGGCTGGAACACAGTCTTAACTGTTTTTTGAAAAATTATCCGCTGCCTATGCGCCTCACTGTAAAAATCGGCGTTTACCAGATTGAAGAGCGGGATATTCCTGTGGAAAGAATGTGTGACAGGGCATTTATCGCAGCAGGCAGCATTAAGGGAATGTATGCGAAAAAGATAGTCTTCTACAATAATGCCATGCGGGAAAAAATGCTTTTTGAACAGAAGATTTTAGATACCATGGTTGAGGCGCTTGAACAGGGACAATTTCAGATCCATCTGCAGCCAAAGGTCAGAGTAAACACAGAGGAAGTAGTTGGCGCTGAGGCTCTGGTGCGATGGGAACATCCGGAGCTGGGGCTGCTGTCACCGGCTGACTTTTTGCCTGTTTTTGAAAGGAATGGATTTATCTATTCCCTGGATCTGTATGTCTGGCATAAGGTCTGCTCTGCCATGCAGCGGTGGAGGCAGATGGGAGGAGCGGATATTCCTGTGGCCGTAAATGTTTCACGCATGGACATCTATCATGGAGACCTTCCGTCCCTCTTTACTGAACTGGTAAAGGATTACGGCCTGGAGCCGAAAAACCTTCATCTTGAGATAACGGAATCCGCATACATATCAGATTCCAGGCAGCTTCTTTTGGTAGTGGAACAGCTCAGAAAAACAGGATTTGTGGTTGAGATGGATGATTTCGGAAGCGGATACTCGTCCTTGAATATGCTGTCAGAGCTGCCGGTTGACGTGTTGAAGCTGGATCTTAAATTTCTGCGCACAGGGACAGATGCCGGTCGAAGACACCGGATCATGCAGGCGGTCATTGACTTGGCCCATACGCTCCATCTTCTGGTTATAGCGGAAGGTGTGGAGACAAAAGAAGAATCTCTGCTCTTGGAAGAGATGGGCTGTCAGTATGCACAGGGATATTATTATGGGAGGCCTGTGCCGGAAAATGAATTTGAGAAACGTTTTCTTCATTTGGAGTGCCAAAAGAAAGAGTATTAAATCCCGGAAGGTATATAATAAGAATATGGATTTATTACGGTACCCTGAATAAAAATGGAGGAAACAATGAGTAAGAAGCTTAAAATAACAATACGTTTGGTTTTACTGTTTTTCATATTAGCGGTGGGAGCGGTCATTCTGTATATAAAAAAGACAGCGCCGCCCGGTGAGGAATGGATCGCATACAACAATGATAAGGTCATAGAAGCCATTGACAGACAGCTTCAGGCCATAGATACGGATTCCCTGATCAGAGAAAAAGAGCAGTATGTGGTAGGAAAAAGTATTGAGGAGATCCAGAAGGCTGTAAAAGAAGGGCAGATCACCTATGAGGAGCTTACAGCGGTGTGCTTATACCGTATAAAAACGCTGGATCAAAAGGAAAAGGGGTATAATTCGGTCATATCCATCAATGAACATGCTATGGAGGAGGCAGTAAAAAGAGACTCCGGTATCAGGGAAACAGGGAAAGAGACCTCCGGAATTTACGGTATCCCTGTCATGCTTAAGGATAACATCAATACTTCTGACATGCCGACCAGCGCCGGAGCGGAGGCGTTTTCCGCTTTCCGCCCGTCTGAGGATGCCGAACTGGTAAGAAAGCTGAAGGAAAATGGTGCGGTTATTTTAGGGAAAAATAATCTGTCTGAGTTTGCAAACTATGTATCCAGTGTTATGCCATCCGGATACAGCGGAAATAAAGGGCAGACGGTCAATCCATTCGGGCCGCTGAAAATATCTCCCTCCGGTTCAAGCAGCGGCAGTGCGGTGGCGGTTACAGCGGATTTGGTTCCGGTTTCCGTAGGTACAGAGACGGATGGCTCGATTGTGGCTCCGTCCTCCGCTAACTCAGTGGTAGGATTCAAGCCCACCAGAGACAGCATATCAGGGGAGGGAATCTTGCCCCTGATCAGGAAAATAGATACAGCCGGGCCCATTGCAAAAAGTGTGAAGGATGCCGCCATCGCTTACGAGGGGGCGACAGGTGCACAGATATCCCAGGATTTTGACAAAGATGCTTTGTCAGGAAAAACCATCGGCATTGTCTCATATGAATATAACGATGCCGGGATGCTGTCAGAATTAAAAAAGAAACTGCAGGAACTGGGGGCAGACACTGTTGACGTGGAATTAGATGCCGGTAAGGTTACTGTTTTTAATCTCATCCATCTTACCTTCCGAAAAGATTATGAGGATTACGCGGCAGAGTATGGCCTTCCCATGAAGACTTTAAAGGATTTGCTGAGATACAATGAAGAAGAACCAAAGAGAAGAATCAAATACGGGCAGGACTGGCTGGAAGAAGCGGAAAATGCTCCGGGTACGGATGATGAGATCAGCAAATCCATTCAGACTGCAGATCAGGTATTAGACACACTGTTCCGGGAAAAAAATCTGGACGGAATCGCCTTTTTGAACAGTACGGCTTCCACATACCCCGCAGCGGCCGGATATCCGGAATTGACGGTACCGTTTGGTACGGATAAGAACAACGTACCGCAGGGAATAACCTTTGCGGCTCGGCCGGGAGAGGATGAAAAGCTGTTAAATTTGGGGTATAGTTTTGAGAGCCATGTAAATGGACGTTTAACACTTTAGGGAAGAAAGCCGCCGCGGGGAAGTAAAACATGTCCCCATGGCGGCTGTTTTCATACTGTTTTATCCACGTTCCAGAGATTTTCTGAGGTATCTGGCGGTGATGGTATCGGCGTTTTGGACCATTTCCTGAGGTGTTCCGGTAAATACCACTCGGCCTCCGCCTGTTCCGCCGTCAGGCCCCACATCAATAATATAATCTGCCTGTTTCATCACGTCCAGATTGTGCTCGATCACAATGACTGTGCTGCCGCGCTTTACAAAGCTGTCCAGAAGTCTCATGATATTCTTCACGTCTGAGGCATGCAGACCTGTGGTGGGTTCGTCCAGCAGATAGATGTTTCCCTTTTTATCCAGGTGTTTTGCCAGCTTTACCCTCTGACGTTCTCCTCCTGAGAGGGTGGACAGGGGCTGGCCGAGGGTCAGATAGGACAGTCCTGCCTCTATCATGGCCCGGAGCTGTTTATGGATTTTTTTGTTGTCCCAAAAGAACTCTGCAGCCTCCTCAGCGGTCATATTTAAAATGTCCAGTATGTTCTTTCCCCTGAAGCGGTAGGACAATGCCTCGTCGCTGTACCGGCTTCCCTCGCAGACCTCGCAAACAGTGGTGACAGGGTCCATGAAGACCAGTTCTGTTACAACCACACCTTTGCCCTTGCAGGCAGGGCAGGCTCCCTTGCTGTTAAAGGAGAAGAGGGCGGCATCTACTCCGTTTTCGGCAGCCAGCAGTTTGCGGATATCGTCAAAAAATCCCAAAAAAGTGGCGGGAGCGGAGCGGCCCGTGGCAGTGATGGGAGACTGGTCCACCAGTACCACACGGTCTTCGTACTGCTTTGCGAATACATCCCGGATAAGACTGGATTTGCCGGAGCCGGCCACGCCTGTGACCACGGTCAGTACATTGGTTGGAATGTCAACAGATACATGCTTCAGGTTGTGGATATCCGCGTTCCTTACGGGAAGGAACTCTTTTGCTGTTCTCGGATTTTGTTTGACGGGAATGTATTCTGACATGGCGTTTCCCGTCAGGGTTTTTGACCGGAGCAGTCCTTCATAACTGCCCTGGTAGAGAATCTGTCCGCCGTTTCTGCCTGCCAGAGGGCCTACATCAATGACCTCATCGGCTATGGAGATCACATCCTTGTCGTGCTCCACCACGAGGACCGTGTTGCCTTTGTTCCGCAGGCTCTGCAGAAGTTTGGTCATGCGGTGGACATCCCGCGGATGCATTCCGGTGCTTGGCTCGTCAAAAATGTAGGTCATGCCTGTAAGAGAACTTCCCATATAGCGCACCAGCTTCAGACGCTGTGCCTCACCGCCGGAGAGCGTTGTGGATTCCCGGTTCATGCTCAAATAGGGAAGTCCGATCTCAATCATGCGTGTCAGGGAAGCAGTCAGGGTATTGACAATGGTTTCGCCTCTGGGGTCTTTGATCTCCTGCAGGACGGTGCAGAGTCTGGTAAATTCCATATCACACATTTCATCAATGCTGTACCCGTTTATGCGGCAGGAAAGCGCTGCGGGATTCAGGCGCTTTCCACGGCAGACAGGGCATTCACGTTCTTTTACCAGCCTCTTCAGACGGAGGAGGGAGCGGTCACTGGAGTTTGACAGGTCACGTTTGATGAGCAGACGGTTCAGGTGGTTGTAGATGCCTTCTATCTTTTTGTTTACCTGTGTTCCGCCTTTTTCATATGCTCCGTACAGCAGCAGGTTTTTCTCTTCTTCGGAATAATCCCCCCACTTTTTATCAAGATCAAACAATCCGCTCTGTGTGTATTGCTTCCAGTACCAGTTGCCGGAATGGAAGGCAGGCAGTTCCACCATACTTTCATTCCAGCTCTTATCCGGATTCAATACCTGGTCCATGTCCAGATCCAGGATCTTTCCGATACCGGAACATTCCGGGCACATACCGTTGGGGTCATTAAAGGAAAAATAAGATGCCGTCCCCACGTAAGGTTCTCCGATACGTGAAAAGAGCAGGCGCAGCGCAGAATACATATCACTGATGGTCCCCACTGTGGAACGCGCGTTCCCGCCCAGCCTCGTCTGGTCTATGATAACAGAGGCAGTGAGATTGTCTATAAAATCCACTCGCGGTTTTTTGTATTTGGGCAGCCTGCCCCGGATAAATGCCGTGTAGGTTTCATTCATCTGCCTTTGGCTTTCCGCGGCTATGGTGTCAAATACAATGCTGGATTTGCCGGAACCGGAAACACCGGTAAAGACAACTATCTTTTCTTTTGGTATTTCTAAAGATACGTTTTTTAAGTTATTCTGCTTTAATCCCTGGATGATGATCTTATCCTTATGAGACATATCGTTCCTCACTTTCATTTAGACATATGATCCATTATAACAGCATAAGAAATAAATATCCTGACTTTTTTTGCTGTTTTATGACAAGAGCAGAATAAGCCTCCGGTCAGACAAGGATTCCGTCCTGTACGGTTATGATCCGGCTGCTGCTTTTGGCTGCTTCGGGCGAATGGGTCACCATAAGGATCGTCTGCCCGCTTCTGCGGTTGATATCACGAAGCAGGTCCATGATTTCCGCTCCGGTTTTGCTGTCCAGATTTCCTGTGGGTTCATCCGCAAAGAGGATTTCAGGGTTTCCGATCAAAGCGCGGGCGATGGCCACACGCTGCTGCTGGCCTCCGGATAATTCCCGGGGCGTATGCCTGCGCCGGTCCGTCAGACCTGTGACCTCCAGAATCCGGGAGAGCTGTTCTTGGTGATTCGCTGTCTTTTGGCCGTCCAGAAGCAGGGGGAGCATAATGTTCTCTTCCACATTCAGATTGGGGATGAGATTGTAGAACTGAAAGACAAATCCAATTTTCCGCCTTCGTATCCGGCTCATCTTTTCATCATCAAAGCCTGAAATATCGGTTCCGTTCAGATATACATGGCCGCTGGTAGGCGTGTCCAGCCCGCCGAGAATATAGAGCAGTGTGCTTTTCCCGGAACCGGATGGTCCCATAATGGAAACAAATTCACCGCGTGTCACCTGCAGGGAAATATCTCTCAGCACTTTTGTGACCGCATTTCCCATGGGAAATTCTTTTATGAGATGTCTGCCCTCAATGGCAGTTTCGCTGACTGTATGTTTCATGTTATATCCTCCCGTTAATATATTATTCACTTTTGATCTCCTCCACCAGTTTCATCCGCCTGCTTTTGATGATGGGCACAACTGAGCCCAGCAGTGTGATTACAATTCCCATTGCTGCGGAAAAAAAGAAAGTGCCGGCATTTAGTTTGGGAACCATTGAGATTTTGGGTCCGGCTACCAAAAAGATGGTTTGTATTTCAAGATAAGAGACAAAGACAGCTATGGCAGCACCGATCAGTCCGGAAGAAAAGCCTTCTGTCAGTGTCATTTTTATATTCTGGCGGCTGCTTAACCCTACAGATTTATACATGGCAGTAATTCGCCGCTTTTGGATATAGTTGATCAGCAGATTATTGATGATACCTACGGCGGCCAGCAGTAAAATAAAATAAGTCATGCTGTGCATGGGCTGTAAGAAGGTGCCCACAGTGGAAAGGGCGTCGGTGTTGAATTCCTTCACCGTCCGGCTCCAGTTTGCCGTTTCACCAAACAGACTGCGGATCTGTACCATGACTGCATCCGGGTCAGCGGCAGTGTAGGCGAGAAAGTCATATGCCTGAGCTCCAAAATCCGAAACTGCGCAGACAGAGGGAATGACTGCCTCCGCATCGGTAGCCCTTGATTTGAAACTGCCGATCACCAGATAATGATACCGGTTTGTGCCGTTTGACAGAACAAGGGTATCTCCCTTTGAAAATCCGGTCTGCTTCATACAGTCTTCGCTGAGAAGGATGACGCGTTCAGACCCAAAAGCAGCGGCAGCCCGGGACTGCTCTGTATTTTTCGTATAATGGATGGCAAGCATGGAGCTGTACAGGTCCAGGTCATCCGCCGCCTCCACACGTCCCAGGGCGATACCTTCTGCCTGCAGCCGGTTATCCAGGATATGGAGCGGGAGCACTTTTTCAACCCCATCCAGCCCTTTTACCTGTTCTACAAATGCCGGTTCCATATGCCCGTCAGCAAATCCCTGAAGTTCGGCGCCCCTGAATACATCGCTGACGTAAGTGGTTACAAAATCCCCCACAACGGATATGGCAATCACAGCGGAAATGCTGATGAACAGAAGTGTGATATTTTGTATCACATTTTTATTGCCGCGCATATTGCGGGCAGCCAGTTTCCCTTCGTTTCCTAGAATGATTCCGTAAATACGCTCCAAAACCACGGCAGTCCGATCTGTGAGCAGGGGTACAAGGATAATGGCAGCCGCGATCAGTCCCAGAAGGGATATGCCTCCCATGAGGTACAGCATATTTCCGGAGACAGTCCTTGGAAGGATGACAGAGAACAGGAATAACAGGATGCCGGCCGCGGCAGTCAGGCGTCCGGATATCTGCTTTTCCTCCGTAATACCCAGAACCACTTCTTTTACAGGCAGGCGGTTTGTCCTGTGTATGGGCAGCCACGCAGATAAAAGAGAGGCGCTTACAGCCACAGCAAATGAGAAAATAACGCTGAAAGGGGTGATGACAGCCGGAATCTCAATGCCTTGTGAGAGGGAGCGGCTCATGCCCTGCAGAATGCATTTCAGGACCAGTATCCCTGTCGGAATGCCGAGCAGTCCGCCGATACATCCGTACAGGCTGCTTTCCAGCATGAGAATGCCTGTGAGGTTTTTTTTTGCTGCCCCGATGCTGCGGAAGGTTCCGATTATGGGGAGTCGTTCCAGGGTTATCACTTTGTAGCTGCTGTAAATGATGAATATACTCATGGTCAGCGAGAAAAAGCTGATGAGGAAAAAGGGCATGGACTTTTGCCGTGCATCGGCGGTTACCTGGTCTTCGCTGAACGTTTCGGTTATCCGGTATGTTTCAGCCGGCAGGGCTGTTTCCAGATCTTTTTTCAAAGTTTCTGCGGAAACTCCCTGGGAGGGCTTAATCAGAATCTCACTGTATCCGTCTGTATAACCCAGGAGGCTGTGCAGAAAGGAGAGGGGAAGCAGCGCGGTGGCCCCTCTTGTATGCCGCAGGAAGAAGGTGTCATAGGCGGCAATCTCAGCTACATCCAGTTTTATGGATTCCCCGTTTATCTGCAGGGTTATGGCATCTCCTTTTTGAATGCCGTATTTTGAGGTGAATCGGTCCGGCAGAATGATTCGGCTGCCGGAAAAATCCGAGATATCTTTCCCGTCAGCGAGCCGCGGGGGATTGATCTTTTTAAGTTCTGAAAGCTCGGCGGCTGCCAGGTCAATGGTCTCGTAATAACCGTTTTCGTGGTACAGAGCACTGCCCTTTAGTATACCGGCTTTCGCGTCAATGGACAAAAGATCGGGAATCTCATCGGTATGGATGAGACCTTCTTTTGCGGACACGGAAACCGCCGCGCTTCCCGCCATTCCCCGTGCCATTTTTTGCTGGGCACTTTCATAGGAAGCGCCAATGGAGAAGGAGACAAACAGCAGAGTGGACGACAGGAGTATGGACAGGATCATAACGCCTGTCCTCATCTTTTTTTCTTTCACATTTGTCAGAATGTATTTTATAATAATCTTCAAGATACACCTACTTTCTGCCGGAGGAATCCTTTGATTCCTTCAGAGCGTTTAGAATTGTTGTATGTAGTTTCCAGATGCATACGGCGGTCTTTTTCCATTTCACTTTCTCACCTCCCGGTATTAATGAAAAAGGCTGACAGTTATCATAGATACATGATAAACTGTCAACCTTAACGGGAGTTGCAGATAACCTTAATTAACCTTAATGCAGAGGAAATGCGATCGTAAATACAGTTCCCGTGCCGGGAGAACTGGAGACGGAAATCCTTCCGCCGTGGAGTTCCACAATATCTTTTGCTATGGCAAGGCCAAGCCCGGTTCCTTCTCTTTTCTGGTCTGTGGAGGTTCCACGGTAATACCGCTGGAAGATCTGTTTCGTTTCCGCGGCGGTCATCCCTTTTCCGTTGTCACTTACAGTTATCTGCAGTGTGGAATCGGGGACAGAGACGGAAATGGCAGCTTCCGTATCCGATGTTCCGTGGGCAAAAGCATTGAGAATCAGGTTTTGGAATGCTCTTGTGAAAAGTGTCCGGTCAAAGGAATAGGGAATCGTCTCCGCGGCAGCTTCAAAGCGGATCGTGCGCTGTTCATATTCCGGGGAGTTGAGAAGATCGATCACCAGCTCTTTTAAAAAGCGCACAATATTTTCTTCCCGGGGGTCCATGGGAACCATATTGTTTGTCAGCTGATAAGTGAGCTTCAGGTCATTGATCAGTGTTTCCATGTAGGCGGAGTTTTTCAATATGATGTCTGCATACTGCCTGCACTGTTCTTGGTTTATACTGCCGGAGTCCAGAAGCAGTTCCGCGTAACCTTTTATCGGTGAGAGGGGTGTTTTCAAATCATGGGTGATATTGGCGATCCATTCCTCTCTCATCCGGTCCGTTTCAGCCTGTAGGCGGTCGCTTTCCCTGATTTCTTGGTCCATCCGGTTCAGACTGTCATAAATCTCGAAAAAAGTTCCCTTTCCCTGAACGGGAAGATAGCTGCGCGCAGCGATCTCCCGGATGGAGTCAGTGAGCTGCTTCACGGCCTCAGCGGTCCGAAAGCCGTAGAGCATGCCGGATATAGAGAGGACGAGAAAGAGTATGGCTGTCACCGGCAGGATCACAGCCTTACCGGCAGTAAAATGCTCTCCGTTCAAATACATGGTGACTTTGGAAACTTTCACAGGAAAGAAAAGGATGTAACTGTATTCTCTGTCCTTAAGTGACAGGGTTTTTATAACTGCTGTAAGGCTGCTGCTTTTGAGCCTGCCTGTCTTGGAGATGGAAAGCAGGCTTGCAGCAGAGTAGGATTGCTCAGCCTGACTCGGTTTTTGATAATGAAAAAGCTCAAAACCGGTGGAGTCGAGAATCTGAATGCCGATTTCATTTTCCCGAAGAAGTTCCAAGCCGTTTTGCTTAACCCCGGGGCCATCCTCTTTAAAAATGATCTGCTCCTGGAAGCTGTCGGAAAACTTCACGGGCCAGTCACTCCGCACAAAGGTACCGTCGGGTTTTCGTAAGGTGATAAGCCAGCAGATGAGCGCTGCCGCTGCAAGAAGGGTTCCCAGCAGAGACAGGAAAAAAATGAGATACATATGAAACATGGTGCGGCATCCTGATTTTTTCATCTAATCAGTCCTTTTCCTGAGCTTGTATCCCAGGCCTTTCACTGTGATCAGTTGTCTGGGTCTGGAAGGGGCATCCTCTATTTTTTCCCGCAGATGGCGGATGTGTACCATAATGGTATTGTCACAGATGCTGCTGTACTCCCCCCATACCTGTTCATAGAGACGCTCTTTGCTGATGATTTTATCCGTATTTTCCATAAAATAGGCGAGGAGAAGAAATTCCCTTCCTGTCAAGGGGAGCTCCGCACCGGATTTGTATGCCCGTCCGCTCTCCCTGTCAATGGTAAGAGGACCCGCACTCAGAACAGCGGTGCTGCAGGAGAGACCGGCCGCATATTTCTGCCGGCGCAGCTGAGCCTTGATTCGGAAAACCACTTCCCGGGGACTGAAGGGCTTGGTGATATAGTCATCACCGCCGCAGGAGAGCCCTAATATTTTATCAATTTCATCGTTCTTTGAGGAGAGGAACAGGATGGAACAATAAGAGAATTCCCGGATCTTCCTGCAAACCTCCAGTCCGTCAAGGTCCGGAAGCATAATGTCCAGAATCATCACATCGGGCTGAAATTCCCGGCAGACTGCCAGCGCATCCATTCCGGTACAGGCCTTCCGGATGTTTCGGAAACCGTCCTGTATCAACACCTCTTCCAGCAAATCAGCGATATCTTTTTCGTCATCTACCAATAGGATCTTTTCGTCCATAATTTCCACCTGTTCTTTCTGCGTAGGGATTTGTGCTGCTGTTATGCAATATTATATTTCGTAAATGAAAAAGATACAAGACTAAAGATGCGCGGAATGCAAGACCTGTGGATCAAGCAGAAATTATGCCATAAATCAGGGTATCCGAAGCAGCACGTCTCACGGACTTTCCATGATATAAGTCCGTTTATATCGCGGTGGAATGTCAGGAGAGACTGGATATGAGCTGTTTGGAGACAGCGCGGACGGTTCTGTCATCTGGCATGAGGTGGCAGAAGCAGGAAAAGAATTTGGCCTTCGCCAGCTGGGAATGCGCAGTCTGATGCTGAATCATCTGCAGGCGTATTTTCCGACTATCTGGGTAGATTTTATTCCGGCGGTTGTTCCTGGCGCAGAAGCACTCCATCGCTCTCCTGTGGACTTTGGCTGGGAACATCTGGTGGATAAAACCCGGGATTTTCCGGGTAAGGATGCTGTTTTAGAGGAAGCGGCTGATCCGAAAACAAAATGTGTGACCCTGGAATGGAATACAGAGGACTGTATAACTATCTTCACATCTCTTTTTGATGAAGACGAGGAACCTTTTGAACAGATGGGGCTGCCAGTAAATACCTCTGATTTTTCAAGTGCAATCCCTCAGTTTATTCCGGCATTTAATAAGAAACATGAAATGATAGGTCTTGTATCCAACCGGGGATACAGCTGCCAGTTCAGAAAGGTAATCTCCTTGGCAGACCTTGACATCCGTTATACTCAGGAAGGAACCGAAGTTTATGTGCTGTACGGTTCTGAGGGCTGCCGTCAGATGATGGTCCGCGCAGTAGTTACCCGCACACCGTACAAAAAGGATAATCGAAAATAAAGAATGCAGGATGGGACAGAAAGGCGGATGGTTTGCATCCGCCTTATATGATTTGTAAATGATCAGAGCCCCGTTACTTTTTCCGTCTTTTGCCAGCTTAAGAATCGGCTATGTATCCATTTCAGAACGAATTCCCCAATCGTCATAACCAATAGAGTCTATGCACACTGTTACTGCACATGACTTAACCCGGCATGCCCTGCTGGGTTTTTAGGGGCTTTTTGCTGTTATATCTGCAGAACCATTTCTGCCGGAGCGCCTCATGAACTTGCGGGAGAAAAGCAGAGCATAAAGAAGCCCATAGTATTTCCTCCCCCGTTTTGGTATAATAAATACACTTACATAAAACTAGTTCAGTTAGCTGAACAGTCAGATAATACCAATGAAATATGAAAGTGAGAGCAGAAAAATGATAGATCTGTATTACGCGGAAGATGACGAGACTGTTGCACAGGCGGTAAAAGAATATCTTGAGCAGGAAAACTTCCGGGTAACGGTTTTTTCCATGCTTGCGGGCATGAAACAGGCATTGAGAAGCAGGCAGCCGGACCTGGTCCTTTTAGACTGGAACATGCCGGATGGGCAGGGGAGCGAACTGTGCGGCTGGCTCCGCGCGAGATGGCCCTGGCTGCCTGTGATCTTCCTGACTGTCCGCGGCGATTCCCATGACGTGGTTGGCGGATTTCAAAAAGGTGCCGATGATTATGTTGTCAAACCCTTTGAACTAGAGGTGCTGCACTCGCGTATCCTTGCTTTGCTGCGCCGTACAGGCCAGGTGAAAGTGAACTGTTATCATTGCGATTCCCTGACACTGGATATGGATAAGATGTCTGTTTTCTGTGATGGCGAGGAACTTGTTTTAAGCCAGCCGGAATACCAGATTCTTCTTCTTTTGATGGAAAACAAAGGAAAGACCGTAACAAGGAAACAGCTTCTGGAAAAAGTATGGGACAGCAACGGTAATTATGTGAATGATAACACACTGACGGTGACCATAAAACGTTTACGGGAAAAACTGCATCAGCCTGCATGTCTGAAAACCATAAGGAGTTTTGGCTACCGTATGGAGGATACGCTATGACACAACAAAAGAAACAGATGCTGATGACCATACTCCCCATAGTGGTCTGCGCAGCAGGAATCCTGTTTTTGAACAATATGTGGCAGTGCCGGTATGAGAGGGATTCTTACAGGGGTATTTCAGCGCTTTGCCAGACCATACTGGAAAATGACCCGGGAGCAGAAGAGCTTTTACTTTCTTCTCTGAAAGAATATCAGTCACAGGAAGAGTGGAAAACCGGCGGAAATGTATTCCTGGAGCAGTTCGGATACACGGAGGAGGATTTTTCCGGCAGTAAAGGCTGCGGTGTATTATTTGCAGTCAATGCTGCTGTTTTAATATCGGCAGCATTTTTTCTGTCCTTCCGGTCTGCAAAAAAGCACATTGAGGCGAGGGTATCCGGGCTTACGAAATATCTGGAACAGGTTAATGCGGGAAAAACAGGGACCATTGTTCAAACTATAGAAGATGAATTTTCTCATCTGCAGGATGAAATTTATAAAACCGTCACCAGCTTGTATGTAACAAGAGAAAATGCATTAAAAGCAAAAGAACGTTTTGCGGATAATCTGGCCAACATTGCTCATCAGCTTAAAACACCGCTTACAGCGGCACTTCTATCCCTGCAGCTGATGGAGAAAACAGCTCCGAATACTTATACAAAACCTATCAAGAATCAGTTAGAGCGTCTGAACCGGCTGGAAGAATCCCTGCTGACTCTGTCTAAGATTGATTCCGGGGCACTGCTGCTGGAGCATTCACCTGTGGATGTTTACACTGTACTGAATCTGGCTGTCGAAAATCTGGAAGAGCTGATGCGCAGGGAAAAGGTCATGGCAGACATTCCGGACAAAGGATGCGTGGAATTTCAGGGGGATATGGAATGGACCATGGAGGCTTTGATGAATCTGATAAAAAACTGTGCGGAGCATTCTCCAGAGGGAGGCAGGATTCACTGTGATTATTCCAAAAATCCACTTTATACGGAAATTTTAATCTGGGATGAGGGGCAGGGGTTTGCCCCGGAAGATATTCCCCATCTTTTTGAACGGTTTTACCGGGGGAAGAGAGCCGTTAAGGGCGGAATCGGAATCGGGCTGGCGCTCGCCTGCTCTTTATTTGAACTGCAGGGCGGCACCCTTTCAGCCAGGAATCTGCCGGCAGGAGGCGCTTGTTTTGAAATCCGGTTTTACAGTCACTGAGATGTCATCTTTCTTTGTTATAATATAGCTGCGGGGCAATACAACTGCTTTCCCGCAGTTCGCAGACATATTTTACAGAAGGGAGAGATGAACTTTGGAAGTGTTAAATTGTATTGGAGTAAGGAAAATATACGGCAAAGGCAGCAGTCAGACAGCGGCTCTTAACGGGATTGATCTGTCAGTGGAAAAAGGAGAATTCGCAGCTATCGTGGGGGCCTCCGGTTCCGGAAAATCCACTCTGCTGCATATTCTTGGCAGTGTGGACCGGCCCACAGAAGGGAAGGTCATTGTGGAGGGAACGGATATCTCTTCCATGAATCCCACGCAGGCCGCCATTTTCCGGCGGAGAAAAGTGGGGCTGGTCTATCAGTTTTATAATCTGATTCCAACGCTTACGGTCGAAAAGAATATTCTTATGCCGCTTTTGCTGGATAAAAGAACTGTGGACAGGGAGTATTTTAAACAGGTCATTACCTCACTGGGGATTCAGGACAAACTGGATGCCCTGCCCAGCCAGCTGTCCGGCGGGCAGCAGCAGAGAACGGCCATAGCGAGGGCGTTGATTTACCGTCCGGCTATCCTTTTAGCTGATGAACCAACCGGAAGTCTGGATCGGAAAAACTCCAGGGAGATCATTGATCTGCTGAAATTATCCAACCGGAATCTGGAACAGACGATTCTGCTGATTACCCATGATGAAAAAATAGCACTGGAAGCAGACCGTATCATTGCCATTGAAGATGGCCGCATTGTCAGCGACCGGAAGCGGGGGTAAAAGGTTATGTGGAAAGAATATTCCAGGAGTTACATAAAAAACAACCGGTCATCCGGTATCTCCGTCATGGTGGCTGCTTTTATATCCGCGTTGTTTCTGTCACTGCTCTGCAGCCTGTTTTATAACCTTTGGAAATATGAGGTCGAGAGGATTCAGATAGAGGAAGGAAGCTGGCAGGGGCGTATAGAAGGGAGTTTCGATGAGGATACGCTGGCTGCTGTGAAGAATTTTCCCAATATAGAAAAAGTGGTCATAAATCAGGAAGGGACAGAAGGGGAGAAGGCTGCAGTTGATCTTTATTTTGAAGATATGGGAACGATTCTTGAAGATCTTCCAAAAATTGCCAAATTAGCAGAGGTACCGCCGGAGGCAGTTTCCTGCCATCATTCCCTTTTGGCCATGTATCTCATTCGGGACCCGCAGGATACTGCTCCCAGACTGATCTTTCCGCTTTTTCTGGCGATAACCGCTATGGCCTGTATATCTCTGGTCATGATCATACACAATTCCTTCGCTGTGACTATGAATGCCAGGGTGCATCAGTTTGGCATATTTTCCAGTATAGGAGCTACACCGGGACAGATTCGGACCTGTCTGCTGCAGGAGGCTGCCGCATTGTGTGCAGTACCGGTAGTGTCCGGTAATTTACTGGGTATTATGATTGCAATGGGGCTATTGAAACTGGCAAATATCATGGCGGGAAATCTGGCAGAAGGACGCCATGAAGCAGAATGGGGATATCATCCTCTGGTATTTATATGTACATTTGCTGTTACTGTTTTTACTGTCTGGCTCTCGGCCTGGTATCCTGCAAGAAAACTGAGCCGGCTGACACCACTGGAAGCCATCAAAAATACCGGTGAACTTCCTCTGTACAAGCGGAAGAATTCACGATTATTGTCCTTTTTCTTCGGGTTGGAGGGCGAACTTGCCTCCAATGCGCTGAAGGCACAGAAAAAAGCATGGCGTACTGCTACTTTATCTTTGACCTTTTCTTTTATGGCTTTTACGTTAATGCAGTGTTTCTTTACCCTTACTGATATCAGCACGCGAATGACGTATTTTGAAAAATACCAGAATGTCTGGGATGTGATGGTCACGGTAAAGGATACAGAGATGGATACATTTGGCGGGACAAAACAAATGCAGGAGCTTTTGGATGTGAGAAGCTGTACCGTATACCAGAAAGCGGAAGCAAAACGGTTGATCACAGAGGAAGAAATAAGCGGGCAGTTCCGTGCTGCGGGCGGTTTTGAAAACGCAGATCAGACCTTTGTGTCAGATACAGACAGCGGATGGATGATCCATGCGCCTGTGGTCATATTAGATGATGCCAGTTTTCTTTCGTATTGTGAACAGATTGGTGCAGAACCAAGACTGGATGGCGCTGTGATCCTGAATCGGATCCGGGACAGCAGGAATCCCAATTTCCGCGATCCTGATTACATTCCGTACCTGAAAGAAGACCGGGGAATTACTGTCCTGAGAAGTACAGCAGATGATAAGATGGCAGCAAAGATCCCTGTGATCACCTATACACAGGAGGTTCCTGTTCTGCGGGAGGAGTACGGTACATTGGATTATTATGAACTGGTACATTTCCTTCCGGTTTCCCTGTGGAAGCAGATAAAAACGCCGATTGGCGGAGCAGAGGAAGATTTTTATATCCGGGTACTTGCCGGGGAAAATGCGGCGATGGATGAACTGGACAGATTGGAAAAGGAGGTCACCCGGCTTGTGGGCAGCGGATATACAATAGTAAGCGAAAACCGCATACAGGAAAAGCTTTCCGATGATAAGATGAAAGATGGCATGATGTTGATCTTTGGCGGCTTTTGTGTACTGCTTGCTTTCATTGGAATCGGCAATGTGTTTTCCAATACGCTGGGGTTTGTGCGCCAGCGAAGACGGGAATTTGCCCGTTATATGTCCGTGGGGCTGACACCCGGAGGGATAAAAAAGATGTTCTGTGTTGAGGCTCTGATCATTGCCGGGCGCCCGGTATTGGTGACCCTGCCGCTTACCATCCTTCTGGCTGCGCTTATGCTGAAGGCAAGTTACCTGGAGCCCATGATTTTTATAAGAGAAGCTCCGTTCATACCTGTGCTGGCATTTATAATCGCTGTTTTTGCTTTTGTGGCGCTGGCTTATTATATTGGCGGGAAAAAAGTTCTGCGGTATAAGCTGGCTGATATTTTGCGGGACGATACCATGAACTGAACCGGCAGAGTGTTCACATGATCCCTGTCAGGGTTTCCTCTCGAATCCTGTCAGTCCAGGGAAGACAGCAGGAGTTTTCAGCTGATACCCACCGAAAAAGCGGTGGATTTGGCAGAATACACCTATATGGAGTATTATAAAACAATGGAGAGCATCGCTGTTATTATCAAAATAGCAGCGGTGCTCATTTTATTATCCGCCGGATAAACTCATCCATTGTAACTTCCCTGCCATTATCATATAATGTTAACACAGATACAAGCAGAATGACGACTACATACAGCAAAGGAAGGGCGGAAAACATATGAAAAAATCATTCAGGGGACTGCAGAAATACCGTATAAGATTAAAAATATTTATACTGTTCTTGATATTTGTTGTGATACCATATATTGTTTTGATTTTTGCTACATACAAAGTGTTTCAGGACTATGCGGGGGACAATTTCGGAAGCAGTATGCAGGAGACCATGATTTCCGTATCCAATCAGGTTTCCTCCTCTTTGAAGACATATGAAGACAGTACCATGTCTCTGTATCACAATGGAAGTATCGACCAGCTGGAGTCAGGAAATGCGGACAGGGATTTTATCGAACATTCCCTTGCGGCCTGTTGTTATTCCTACAGTGGTATTAAGGCAGCCTATCTGTCCAGTGGGGACGAGATATATTTCAGCGGAACCAAAGTGTATAAAAATCTGACAGATATCATGAAGAAATACAGCCGGGATATTTCGGAAGGCGGCGGGAAATACATGTGGTTTACATCAAATGAACTGTACGGCAAGGCCAGTACAAGACAATATATCCTTGCCAGGTCTTTAAACGGAAAGGAAGAGAAGAATATAGGTATCTTGTACTATATCATCAGTGACCAGATGATCAGAAGGGCATTTGACCGTCTGCAGATGGAGGATAATACAAAATATATGCTGGATGCGGATGGTACGGTTTTGTACAGTTCAGATAAGTCTGCAGTGAATCAGATAATGCAGACAGAAATTTTGGATTCAAAAAATAAGAATGGATATCAGATAACCGATGACGGCAGTGGAAAAAACGTGGAAGCTTACAGCAGAATGGAGAAGACAGGATGGGTTTTTATGGGGAGCGCCTCCATGGCATCTATGATGCGCTCCATGAAGCCATTGAAACAGGTGGTGGTGGTTATTTCCATTGTTTACTGTCTTTTTCTCATTTTGGTATTTTACACATTTCAAAGGTATTTTTTGAAACCGATCAGCGAACTGAAGTATGCGATGGATCAGTTTGCCAAGGGAAACAGAGAGGTACAGATGGGGGAAATAAGCAGCGGGGAGCTGAAAAGCCTGTCCGGTCATTTTAACAGTATGACAAAAAGGATCAATGAACTTATTCTGAACAATGAAAAAGAAGTAAACGAAAAAAATAATTTTAAAATGCAGGCTCTGGTAGCCCAGTTACAGCCTCATTTTCTGTATAATGCTCTGAACACCATCAAGTGGATGGCAGTGATTAATAAACAGGAAAATATCAGGAATCTGACGGAAGCCCTGATCTATATTCTGATGAATGCTGCGAAAAGTGATAAAGAGAATTATACTTTGAAAGAAGAGATAGAACTGATCAAGCGTTATGCTGTGATTCAGAAAGCCAGATTTATGAATTTTGAGATGGATTTTAACATTGAGGAGCAGGCGCTTTCGTGTCGAATCTTCAGATTTCTTATACAGCCAGTGGTGGAGAACGCTATCATACACGGGTTTAAACGGGGAATGACCCGGGGAGGGAAAATATCAGTATGTGCGTGGGTAGAGGGAGAAATCCTGAAGATCAGGGTTTCGGATAACGGATGCGGGTTCGATATGACAGAATGGAAAAACAGAGGCGCAGTGAGAGAAAACCACACCAATATCGGTCTTACTAATATCGAACAGATTATCAGTCTGGAATATGGCGGGGAATACGGAATGGAGATTACCAGTGAGCTGGAAAGAGGAACTGTGGTGGAATATAGACTTCCGGCTAAAGGAGAGGAGAGCAAATGATTCGTGTAATTATCGTGGAAGATGAAATTTTGTCCAGAATAGGGATTCAGTCTCTTCTGGAGGAACAAAAGGATATAGAAGTTGCCGGGACATTCGGATTTGCAAAGGATGCTCTTGAATATCTAAAAACCAATCTGGTGGATATTGTCATTACAGATATAGAGATGCCGGAGATGAATGGTCTTGAATTCATCCGTGAGATCAGGAAACAGGAACTGGCTGACGGAATTATTATTTTAAGCTGTTATGACAAATTTGAATATGCCAGGGAAGCCATCGCACTGGGGACAGATAACTATATTTTAAAGCAGGACATCAATGAAGAAAACTTAATGAAAGCTATCTGTGAGGTCAGGGAAAAAATATCCGGCAGGACAGGAGAACGGAGGAGGCTGCACAGTCTGGATGAAATACCGGCTGATGAAACAGACATAAAAGCAGTAGGCGTCATCAGATTAGAGCAGGATCATGTAGATGAAAAGATGATTCTGCATCTTTTAGATGGAATCATCAGCAGATATCACATGGGTTCCCTGATAGACTCCTATAACAGAAATCCCTTTATTGTTTTCAGGCTGCCGGCGTCCGTTCCAAAAGAGGAAAGGAAACGTATACTGGATGATTATATAGAAGAAATTCAAAAAAATATACTTCAGTATACAAATAAACATCTTCTAATGGGAATCAGCAGAGAATTCAGGGATATGCAGGGAATCCCCGCAGGATATCAGGAAGCTGATGAGGCGGTGGAGATGAGATTTTATCATGAATCTATATCTGTATATTACAGCGAAGATATCTGCTGGTCCCGGGAGACACCGGAGTTTATGTTCAGCACCAAATCCTTTATGGAAAAATCCGGCCTGGAGATATTTGAAAAAGAACTAAACCAATTTTTAAGTACATGCAGAAGGAAGCAGATATGGGTGAAGACAGCCAGGGATGCGCTGAGTCAGGCTGTGAGCATTTTTGTCTACAGTATTTTGAAGGAATATCTGTATGATATGGCGATTGTCAGGAGATGGAGCGGAAAATACCCCTTTGTAGATGCGGTCACGACATCTGCATCGTGTACAGAAGTGAATAGAAAAGTTCAGGAACTGATCGGGCAGTTCAAAGAGGCGCTCACAGAGATTTTTGAAGAAGATGATTTTGGCAGGATACTTTCCTATATTGACAAAAATATCAGCACAGGTCTTCCCCTGGAGGAACTTGCTGAGCTGGGAAATATGAGTATCTCAGCGTTCTGCAGAAAATTTAAGGATAGAATGGGTGTGACCCCGGTACAGTATATCAACCAGAAGCGGATAGAGAAGGTAAAAGAAATGATAAAAAAATCCGGCTGTACTTTAGGTGAAATTGCTGCAGCCGCAGGCTTTTCCAATGAAAATTATATGGTGCGGGTCTTCAAAAAAATCACCGGAAAGACCATAACAGACTACCGCAGGGATATGGGAAACGTAAAATTTTGAATCAGGAAAGCAGATTTTGAACCAATAGGTGAAAGCGGTATAAATATTTGAATCAGACGGGGAAGATAGTTGATGGTTCTCTGCGTGATATTTTCCTATAATTATCGTAGATGAAAACAAAGGAAAAGTTTAAGGAGGTAAATTATGAACTGGAAAAAAACAGTATCATTCATCTGCGCAGTATCTGTGATGGGGGTTTCCCTGACTGGGTGTGGTGAAAATTCACAGAGTACAAAAGGAAAAGGAAATGCCGATGGTGAATCAAAAGAAAACGATGGCGGGGTGTCAGGTACCCTGACAATCTGGGAACATGGCTACGGTTTTGAGGCCAGCCTTCAGCAGATTATTGAGGGATTTCAGAAAAAGTACCAGGACGTGGAAGTGGAGTATGAAATCAAGGACGGGGACAACTATTACAGTCTTCTGTCAACCGCAATTCAGTCAGGGGAAGGGCCGGACATTTTCTGGACAAACGGAACTGCTACGGCAAATATGAAAGATTATGTATCAAACGAAGTGTGTATGGATTTAACGGATAAGGTAGATTACAGTCTTTTTGGTGAAGATGCAATGAAACTGACTGAGGTAGATGGAAAAAATTATTCAGTACCGTGGCTTACTATGGATACCAGAGCTGTATATTACAACAAGGATATATTCGAGGAAAACGGCTATGAAGTACCGGAGAAATTCAGTGAATTTGAAGAATTGCTGGAAAAGATCAAAAAGGCCGGGTATACTCCCATATCCTTGTCAGGGGTAAATGTCTATTCCCTGCTGTTTACTTTTGAACCGATTCTCTCTGCAATGGATGTGGAATATACCAAGGGGCTGTCAGGCTATTCTGTAAAAGCCACGGACAAGCCTGCAGCGGATGCATTAAATAAAATGCTGGAATGGGCAGACAAGGGATATTTCGGAGATAACTGGCTGGGTGTTGCAGACAATAATGCCCAGACACTGGCGTTTACTTCCGGAGAGGCCGTGATGGATATTGCAGGTTCCTGGGAAGCGGCAACGATCAGTGAAAATAATCCGGATCTGAATTACGGGGCGTTTGAAATTCCATCAGAAGAAGGCATCAGAGGTATGGTAGGAACACCGGCAAATGGTTTTTCAGTCAATACTGCAACAGAAAATGAAGCGGCGGCTGTTGCGTTTATGAATTATTGTGCTTCTCTGGATGCCCAGACTGTCTGGGTCCAGTCTCAGGGGGCAGTGTCTGCCAGTGACGAGATTGAGGCTTCCACTGAAATTGCCAAAGAAATCTCAGAGAGTGGCGCAGGCAATATTTATACAAGCTGGCAGTCTGTTCTTGTAAACCACTCAACAGACGGCACGGCGGTGAGTCTCTGGGACGAGGATTTTACAAAAATTTTCTCAGGGGACATTACAGTAGAAGAATTCATGGACAACATAAGCAAAGTTATGCAGTAAAGGCTGTGCTGCCGGTCCTCAAAAGAGAACCGGCAGTATTTTTAAGGAGACGGATGTATGAATAAAAGACATAAACAGGTTAAATTTATCCTGCCCGGGTTTATTTTTTATACCTGCTTTATTATCCTGCCGATTATCTATGTGTTTTATCTGAGTTTTTTCCAGTGGTCAGGGTTGGGCGAAATGAAGTTTAATGGGATTCAGAATTTTGTCACCATCTTTACGGATGAGAGATTTTCACCGGTGTTTTTTAATGCGTTATGGAACAATATAAAATATCTGCTCTGTGTTTGGCTTATTATCACGCCTTTTCAGTATTTGATGGCATATCTGTTTTTTATCAAAATTCCGGCTTACAAGTACCTGAAATTTATGATATTCATGCCATATGTCATCAGTACAACGATCATAAGCTTTTTTGCAACTCTGATTTTTAACCCCAATATAGGTTTCCTGAATAAATTCCTTGAGGCGGTTGGTCTTGAGCATCTGCAGGGAGCATGGTTCGGAGATCCGAACTGGGCCTTCAAACTGATGATCTTATTGATCCTATGGCAGGGAGCCGGTTCGGGAGTTATGATATTTTACTCGAATTTTATGGATATCTCCAAAGATGTCATGGAAGCCAGCAGGATTGACGGTTGTACGGAATGGCAGCGGTTTACAAGGATTCTGGTTCCGCTTTCTCTGCCGTCCTGTGCGTCGGTCATCACTATGAGCACAATCTGGGCTCTGGCTCTCTTTGACCTGCCCTTCATTCTGGGCGGTGCAAAAGGCGGGGTCAGCGGATCTCTTGATTTTGTGAATCTGGTATTTTACCGTTACACTTTTGGCAGTGCTTTGAATGGTAAGTCCGAAATTGGATTTGGAGCATCCATCTGTGTGGTGATGTTTGCTGTCATGCTGATCATCACGACAATTCAAAACAAAGTCCTTAAAAAGTTTGAATATGACAATTAGGAGAATGGATATGAAAAAGGAGAAAAATACAGAAATACTTTCGCCGGGCGCCAGGGTTGTCAGATGGGTCTTGTCCATTATTCTGATGATATATACCGGAATCACTATTTTTGCACTGTCTATTACAGTGATGGATTCCCTGAAATCAAAAGGGGATATTGTAACTAATTTTGTCGGATTTCCGAAACAATTGACTATGGAAAGTTATTTCCGGGTTCTGAAGGAAGCAAACCTGCTACTGTATCTGAAAAATAGTGTGGTGCTTACGGTAGGCGGCACTCTGGGCTGCATTTTGCTGGCGGGACTGACCGCTTATGGAATTTCCAGATTTGATTTTAAAGGAAAAAATTTTCTGAGCGGATATTTTCTGATGGGTATGATGGTGCCGGTACAGGTCAGTGTACTGCCTCTGTTTCTGATTTTGAAAAGAATCGGCCTTCTGAACAACATTTTTGGAATGATGTTAGTGTATGCTTCAGGTATTTCCATGGCCTGCTTTATTTTCCAGAAATTTTTCCACACGATTCCTGTGGCACTAGAAGAATCAGCGCGGATAGACGGAGCAGGGGACTTCCGTATTTTTTTTCAGATTATTGCGCCGTTATGTAAACCGGTCGTAATGACGGTTGCGTTGATCACAGCAATTTCTCAGTGGAACGATTTCTATATGCCCATGGTGCTTCTTGGGAAGAAGACTTCAAATACCCTCACATTAGTTATCTATCAGTATATCGGCCAGTTCACAAAATATATGAGTGAATCCATGGCAGCCGTAGTTATCACGTTGATTCCTGTCATTGTGCTGTATTTCCTGTTCTCATCTAAAATTGTGGAAGGCCTGACAGGAGGAGCCGTCAAAGGTTAGAGGAAAATATATGGAAAGAAAAGAATTTGCACCGCTTAGCTTCTGGGCATGGAATGAGTTTATGGATGACGAGAGTATATGCCGCCGAATAGAGGAATTTCATGAGGAGGGCCTGCGTGGATTTTTCATGCATTCCAGGGCCGGACTTATGACTTCCTATCTGTCAAAAGAGTGGTTCCATGCCTGCCGGACAGCCGTGAAAAAGGCGGAAGAGCTGGGAATGGAGGCCTGGATTTATGACGAAGACGGATGGCCCAGTGGTTTTGCCGGCGGTCTGGTAAATGGCTGCGGACAGGAATATCAGGCAAAGTATATAAAAATCTGCAAAGCAGATGATGAAACAGCAGGACACCGCATATTGGCGTCCTTTCGAAAAACTTCCCACGGCTATGATTTTACAGAGCCGGCAAAGGCGGATGTGCTGTTTGTTTGTGTCACAGAACCGAATTATGTGGATTTACTGTCTAAAAAAGTTACGGAAAAATTCCTGGAAGTGACACACGAACGTTATAAAGAGGAGTTGGGTGAATTTTTCGGTACAGTAGTCCCCGGATTTTTTACGGATGAACCGCAGTATGACCTGCATGGGTTTCCTTACAGTGATGAATTGGAAGAATATTTCCGGAAACGAAATGGGTATTCCTTTTTAAAGTCCATGTATCTTTTTTTGGAAACAGAATCCCCGGAAACGGGGAAATTCCGGAAAGATTACTGGGATACGGTGCAGGAGATGATGGAATTTCATTTTGCACGGCAGATTTATGACTGGTGCGAAAAAAATCATGTGAAGTTTACGGGACATTTTCCGGGGGAGGACAGTTATATCCAGCAAATGCAGAGCACGGCAGGCGTGATGCCAAAATATAAGTATATGCAGCAGCCGGGCATTGACCATTTGGGAAAGAGAATCACCTCTGTGCTCCTGACAAAGCAGGTTACCAGTGCGGCAAAGCAGTATGGGAGAAATAAAGTGCTTTCCGAGACTTTTGGCTGTGCGGGGTGGAATATTACTTTTGAGGAGATGTGTTATATCTGGGGCTGGCAGGCAGCCTCAGGGATCAATATCCCTGTATTGCATATAGGTGCCCACACAATGAAGGGAATCAGAAAAAGAGATTATCCTGCCTTTTATTCTTATCAGGAACCCTGGTGGGAGCAGTTTCATCATGTTGCTCATTGGATGGAAGGCATAGGCTATTTTATGGAAAAAGGAGAATGGACTGAGGATACATTGGTATTGAGTCCTTTAAAATCCATATATCTGCTCCACAGGGAACGAAGATCAGAGGTGGAACAAGAGTATGCGGCTTCCTACCGCAGCCTCTTGGAGAATTTGATGGATATTCAGGTAGGGTATGATATTGGTGATGAAGAAATCATACGTGACTGCGGAGCAGTGGAAGACGGGAAATTTATAGTTGGCAAATGTGTTTATCATACCGTAATTGTACCAAAGTGCCTGATATTGGAAGAAAATACGGTATGTCTCCTTAAAAAATTCAGGAGCCAGGGCGGAACTGTCTTGTTTACAGGGGAACTACCAAAATGCGGGCCTGCTGATATGACATGGGCCAAAGATTGTCATGTCATTCAAAATAGAAGAGGATTTTGGGATAAATGCTTCGCAGCATTACACAGTAAAAGGGATATGGTTGTCTTTGAGAAAGAAGGACTTCATATAGCGAAAGACCTTTGTGTATCGGTAAAACAGGCAGAAAAAAAATATATTTATATATGGAACCGTCATCAGGACAGCGTAAGGAAGCTGATGCTAAAGATATCCGGACAGCAAAAGGTTTGCGAAATAAATCCGGAGACTGAGGCCAGAACTTTTATGGAGGTGCAGTACAGCGGCGGAGATTCCATGGTGTATTTCCAGATGGAAGGCAGACAGTCCATACTTCTGGAAGCCGTGGAAGGGATGTCACATTACAGGGAGCCGGAAGAAATGTATACCTGTAGCCTCAGAGGAAACTGGAAGCTGTCCGGAAGAAATGCCCTGACTCTGGACTATGCGGCTTTCTCTTTTGACGATAAAATCTATTCAGAAGAAATGCCGATGGTAAAAATGCATCCTGAATTATACCGCAGGGCAGCAGAGGAAAAGGCAGATAAGTTTTATATTCGTTACAGTTTCCATAATGAAATGGAACATCCTGTTACGCTTCAGGCAGCAGTAGAAGATGATGACTGTATAGGAGTGTGGTGCAACGGAACTGAAATCACCTCATCCAGAGCAGACTGGTATATGGACGAAAAAATCCATGAATATTCTCTGGAGGGAAAATTGAAAGAGGGATGGAATACAGTAAAAGCAGCTTACCGTATCCCGTCGGAGGAAGTCAGGGACGTGGACGGACTGTTTGAGACGGAAGTAAACAGATTTTTTTATCCGGTTGAACCGGAGGCCATTTATATACTGGGAGACTTCTGGGTCCAGCCGCAGGCACTGCCTGTTCAAAAGCCGGCATATATACAAGTAAAGCGCTGTACTTTTAGTCTAAGGGACAGAAAAGAAATTTCAGGATTCCAGAACGTAACTACTCAGGGATGCTGGTTTTACAGAGGAAATCTGAAGACCGTGCTTGAGATTGATAAGATGGAGGAATGCATACAGTATCTGAAATTTTCTGACCTGAGGGCAGCAGCCGTTTTGATTCGATGCAACGGGCATTCTGAACTGCTTTATATGTCTCCTTTCAGGGTGAAGCTTACTCCAATGCTGAGAGAGGGGAAAAATCATGTGGAGGTAATACTGTATGGCACCAACAGGAATCTTTTAGGCCCTCACCATCACTGCAAAGGGGAAGTGTGCTTTGTGGGACCCAACACCTTTAAAGGTATTCGGGGATATGAGGATCATGTAGTAAGCCCGGATATAGATTTTGAGGATACCTGGACAGATTCCTATTCATTTCAGCCTTTTGGCGTGGGCAAAATTATACTTGAACAGAAAAAAGCGGTACGATCAGAAGGATGCTGATCAGTTAAGCTTCCGAAACCCCAAAGGCGTGACCCCGGTTATTTTCCTGAAGATAGAGATAAAATGGCTCGCATCCGCAAACCCCACCTTATGCGCAATATCCTGCACTTCCATACGCGGATTTGTGAGCAGATACTCCTTTGCCTTGTTGATCCTGTAAATAGTCAGGTATTCATAAGCGGAGCATCCCAGAAAACGGTGGAACAGCCGTGACAGGTACTGGGGCGAGATGTATACCTGGCGGCTGAGTTTCTGTACGGTCAGCTCGGAATGATAATTTGTTTCGATTTCCCGTATCACCGGGGCCACATACCTCTGATACAGGGAATCTTCCAGAAGGTCGCGGGTATTGATACCGTCTGCAAGAAACATCAGGAGCCGATAGCAGTCTGCAGATAAGGCTTTGACATCCATGGGCGGGTTCTCATATTTCTTTACTATGCCGGAAATAAAAGACGCTATCTCGGCGCCCTGCTCCTTTCCGATAAAGATAAACGGCCTGTTTCCTAAAAGTCTGGGAATGCTGCTTTCAATAGTCCCTGTAAAGGTGGCAAACAGGGTGAGCCATTCCTCTGTCTCCTTTCCATAGGAATGCTGGATGAACGGCGTGATCAATACACCTTCTCCCTCCAGCAGAAGGTATTCCTTTCCCTGTATGGTGATTCTGCCGCTTCCCTTTTCGGACTGGAGATAGTGGCAGAGCGGATAGCCCTTGGGACGGGAAGTGTGTTCCTGTACCCAGTGGTTTCCTATGGAATCAAAAGTAAACGGTTCGCTGACCGGTGTATTTCTAAAATAAATCGGCATTGTTCTCACCTGTTTCAAAATGTTATATTATTTAGCTTAACATATTACACAATCCTTTGTCTATCTATAATATAATTAAACTAACCGTAAGAGAAAGCAGAAGTAACGGTTCAGCTTGTCTGAATTGTTGCAAGCAGAAATAAGGAGACAGGTGACATGAAAGGTAAATTTAAAAGAATTTTATACGGCGGGGATTATAATCCAAACCAGTGGCCAAAGGATATCTGGCAGGAGGATATGAGGATATTTAAGGATGCGCGGATCAACAGCGCCACCATCAATGTATTTTCCTGGGCAAAGATCCAGCCCTCAGAGGAAGTCTATGACTTCAGTGAACTGGACGAGATTGTGGAGATGCTGAGCCGGGAGAATTATGACATTGTGCTTGCCACATCCACGGCTGCGCTTCCCGCATGGATGGTGAAGCGGTATCCTGAAGTTGCAAGAACAGACTATGAGGGAAGGCATCACAAATTCGGACAGAGGCACAATGCGTGCCCGAATTCTCCGGTCTATCAGAAGTATGCGGAGGCGCTTGCAAAAGAACTGGCAAAGAGATACGGAAGCAATGAACATATTGCGTGCTGGCATATTAATAATGAATACGGCGGCGAATGTTACTGCGAGAATTGTGAAAAGGCATTCCGCGTCTGGCTGAGGAAAAAGTATGGAACCATAGAAGCTCTGAATAAAGCGTGGAATCTGGAATTCTGGGGACATACCATTTATGACTGGGATGAGATCGTACTGCCTAATGCGCTGAGTGAAGGGCTGGGGAGCGATAAGACGGCATTTGCGGGGATCTCTGTGGATTACCGCAGATTTATGTCAGACAGCATGCTGGGTAATTATGTGATGGAGCGGGATGCGGTACGCTGTTATGATAAAGAGACTCCGATCACCACGAATCTCATGGGAACCTACAAGGGGCTGGACTATTTCAAATGGGCAAAAGAGATGGATGTCGTGTCCTGGGATAATTATCCCAGCTATGACACACCATGGAGTCAGACCGCTATGTGCCATGATCTCATGCGCGGTCTGAAGGATGAATCTTTTATGCTGATGGAGCAGACACCGAGCCAGCAGAACTGGCAGCCATATAATTCCCTGAAAAGGCCGGGACAGATGCGGGCCCAGAGTTATCAGACCATTGCCCATGGTGCGGATACCATCCAGTTTTTCCAGCTTCGCAGAAGCGTTGGCGGATGTGAAAAGTTCCACGGGGCAGTCATTGCCCATGTGGGTACTGAGGATACGAGAGTATTCAGGGAGGTACAGCAGCTCGGACAGGAACTGGAGATGCTGGGAGACCGGACACTGGATTCCGTCAATGAGGCAGAGGTGGGCATTGTCTTTGACTGGGATAACTACTGGGCACTGGAATATACCAGCGGACCGAATGTGGATCTGACATATGTAGACCAGATACACCAGTATTACCGGTATTTTTATGAGCGCAATATTCCTGTCAATATGATACCCTTTGACGCGGATTTTAGCAGGTATAAAATGGTTGTAGCGCCTGTTCTTTACATGGTGAAAGCCGGTATGCAGGAAGCCCTGGAGGATTTCGTAAGTAAAGGCGGCGTTCTGGTCACTACATATATGAGCGGAATCGTGGACCAGTCGGATAATGTATATCTCGGCGGCTATCCCGGAGTTCTGAGCAAAATGGCCGGAGTGTGGGTGGAAGAGATTGACGCCCTGGCACCGGAGCAGGAAAATACGGTGATCTTTGACGATGGTGTCAGTGTGCCCGGCAGATTGGTATGTGATATCATACATCTGAGAGGGGCAGAATGCATCGGCCGTTACGGAAAAGATTTCTATGCAGAGAGCCCGGCAGTGACCAGGAATCTGTTCGGGGACGGATCCGTATATTACATCGGAACAGAAATGAACTGCCGGGGGCTTGCGAAGGTCCTTGACATGGCAGCAGAAGATGTAAGCGTTAAACCGGTTGTGGAAGAGAAGACAGGTCTTGAAATCACCTGCAGGAAGAAAGACGGACAGAGATATTATTTTGTGATCAATTTTAAGGATGAAGATTTTGAAATTCCCTCCTGCTTTGTGGGAAACACAGATGTGCTGACAGGGGAATGTGTGAAAAGCGGCGAGATGCTTTCAAAATATGATGTTAAGATCATCTGCACAGAAGATTAGATATTAGAATTATTATAAAGTTTCTGCTAAAAGAGGACAGTGGCACTGAGAAGTGTGTGCAGTCCTCTTTTGGCATAGACGATGTATGGCCCAAATGGATTGACAAAACCGAAAGATGGGATATAATGAAAATAGATTTTAACATAAACGAATTTATATAAATACATTTTTAGAGAAGGTGAGAGATTGCCGCGGACACAAATCCCAAAAGAAGCCATATTGAAAGCCGCCCTGAGGAAACTGATCCGGGATGGGTATTCCAGCTTGAACATTAAAAGTATTGCGGAGGAGATTGGCTGTTCCACACAGCCCATTTCCTGGCATTTTGGCAATATGGAGACACTGCGCAGAGCGCTGGCAGAATTTGCTTTGAACTATGCCGATGAGAAAATGTACAGAGGCGGGAAACAGGGGATGGATGCCTTCTTTCATGTGGGCAGGGCTTACATAGAGATGGCATTTGATGAACCTAATCTTTTCCAGTATCTGTTTATGAACGGCGGAAGCGGAAACCGTGGAATCGGATTTAAACAACTTGTAAATACGGATGAGAAAAAAGAGATGATACAGCAGATCACAGTTGATCTGCAGATACCGAAAGAAAAGACCAGCCAGTTTTTTCATAATATGATAATCTACACACACGGTCTGGCCTCTTATATTGCCACAGGACAAATCACAGCACCCAAAGAAGAGGTGTGGGATATGCTCAAAAAAGCCGTCTTTTTGTTTCATGAGGAACAGGCGCAGTCAGAGAAGGGAAAAGAAGGATGAAAAAAACAATTTTATTTGTAATACTGGAGCAGTATGCGGATTGGGAATCAGCCTACCTGGCATCAGCGCTCTATATGCTGGGACAGGGAAAATATGAGGCAAAGACAGTATCCCTGACAACAGACAGGGTGGCATCCATCGGCGGTTTTCATGTGGTACCGGATTATGATATCTGCTCAGTGCCGGAGGATTATGAAGCTGTCATTCTGGTTGGAGGCATGTCCTGGAGAAATGCAGAGGCCGGGAAAATCGCGCCTCTGGCAAAACAGTGCTTTGAAAAGGGAAAGGTTCTTGGTGCAATATGTGACGCGTCAGCTTTTCTGGGAACCATTGGCCTTTTGAACCACGTTGAACACACAAGCAATAATTTAAATGACTTAAAACAATGGGCAGGTGAGGCATATACAGGGGAAGCGAATTACATTGCAAAACAAGCTGTGAGCCATAAAAATGTGGTTACCGCCAACGGCACAGCAGCGCTGGAGTTTGCAAAAGAGGTACTGCTCGCTTTAGAAGCGGCACCGGAGGAGAAGATAGTGGAATGGTTCCAGTTTCACAAACTGGGATATTATGCTTCCGTAGTGCCTAAGGACGCCAATAGCTGGAACGACTAGAGAAGAGGTGAGGTGCGGTGAAACGTTGTATTGCAGCAGCCGGAATAGCTGATAAACCAAATTATGATTACAGGAGGATTTTTTATGACTATTCCGGAGAAAGAAATTTATCCCAGAACAGGCGATAAACAGACGATTTATTTAAAGAACGTGATCCATGATCCCAATATAACGGTTGGGGAATACACGATGTATAACGATTTTGTCAATGACCCGGTGCTGTTTGAGAAAAATAACGTATTATACCATTATCCCATCAACAGGGATAAGCTTATCATCGGGAAATTCTGTTCCATTGCCTGCGGCGCAAAATTTTTGTTTAACAGTGCAAACCACACATTCCGTTCGTTGTCCACATACCCGTTTCCTCTTTTCTTTGAGGAGTGGGAGCTGGATAAAAAGAATGTAACGGATTCCTGGGACAACAAGGGAGATATTGTGATCGGCAGTGATGTGTGGATCGGTTACGAGGCTGTTGTAATGGCCGGCGTAACCATCGGTGACGGGGCAATCATAGGGACCAGGGCAGTGGTGACAAAGGACGTTCCACCCTATACGATCGTAGGGGGGATACCTGCGAAACCTATACGAAAACGTTTCTCGGAGGAAACCGTTCAGGCACTGCTTGACTTAAGGTGGTGGGACTGGCCGAAAGAAAGGATCATGCAGAATCTGCAGGCCATTCAGTCCGGCTGTATAGAGAAGCTTTGAAAGTGGGGCCCTTCGGGGCCCTGCATGAATATCTCTGCCTGCCGGGGTATGGAACCGGCTGCCAGGGAAATATCAGCGAACGGCAGAGCTGTCCGCAGCGTTTTGCAGATATGGAGTGACTATGGAAAATGAGAGAAGAAACAGACTGACGGATCATCTGGATAAACTGCATACAACAGAGTTAGGGGCAATGCGGATCAGAAGGAATCTTGCCCTGGATACGGATCAGGTGACTGCATGGTGCAAAGAAAAAATAAGGTCGCCCCATGCTGTTATCACCAGAAAAGGAAAGAACTGGTATGTAAGCGCTGATGGCTGCGTCATTACGGTTAACGCCGGCAGTTGGACAATCATTACAGCACATCGGGAAAAACATAGAGCGGATACATCCGTAAATTATATCAGCGGAAATAAAGCGGCATGGGAGGAAGCCTTTGAGCACAGGCATCCCGGCTGGGGAGAGGAAAACCATGTAAAATTAATGCATGAGAGGCTGCCGTTTTTCTGTCCGGATGTTATAAAAGAACTGGAACAAATAGATTTTAAAGAGAAAACCATATCCCAGTTTTGCTGCAACAACGGACGGGAACTGCTGTCCCTGATGCAGCTTGGGGCCAAAAATGCGGTGGGGTTTGATATTGCGGAAAATATTATAGAGCAGGCAAGAGACACCGCGGAGAAGGCCGGCATGGACAACTGCCGTTTTGTCTCATGCAATATACTGGAGATTCCTGAAACATATAACGGTCAGTTTGATTTTATTCTGTTCACCATAGGAGCGCTGACGTGGTTTGAGGACCTAAAACCGCTTTTTCGGAAAGTATCAGACTGCTTAAAGCCAGGGGGAATCCTGTTAGTCCATGATTTTCATCCGGTGATGAACATGCTGCCATTGCCGGGGGAACCGGAATTTGACGAGAAACATTTGAATAAAACAGCGTATTCTTATTTCAGAAAAGAGCCATGGAAAGAGAATGAAGGGATGGGATATATGTCAGAGACATACGAATCCAAAACCTTCACCAGCTTTTCCCATACAATGGCTGATATTATCAGTGGGGTAAGCTGTGCAGGGATGCGCGTGCTGAAGCTGGAGGAGTTCGATTATGATGTGGGCTTGACTGAGGCATATGATAAAAAAGGATTACCGCTGTCTTTTCTTCTGACCGCGGAAAAATAACGGCAGGAGTGGGGCAATGCAGGAAAATAAAGAAGCAGAACGAAACAGGATCACATATTTGATATGGATCATAGTGACCATGATACTCGGCCTTTCATCAAGAAAATTCGGTCCTTATCTACCGGCATTTGTCAGGGATTATGCGGGGGATACTCTCTGGGCATTGATGGTATTCTGGGGGATTGGATTTCTATTTGTAAAAATGTCCACAGGAAAGGTGATGGCCGCAGCGCTTCTGCTTTCCTACGCCATAGAATTTTCTCAGTTATACCAGGCAGATTGGATCAACGCACTGCGCCATACCACTTTGGGCGGTCTGGTATTGGGGTTTGGTTTTTTATGGAGTGATCTTGTGTGTTATACTGCCGGAGTCCTGGCAGGCGGGCTGATGGAATATACCGCTGCCCCTTTCTTCTTCCGCAGTATCGTTTGCCTGAGAAGAGGAAAGGGGCGGCGGGAGTAAAACAATATTAGGCTATAGCGTTTCGGAGGCAATGACTGCGGCTCCTATGGCTCCGGCATATTGTGCCATTTGATGGGTATGTACCTCTAATTGCAGATATTCTTCAAGGGTCTTTCGGAATATTTCATATTTAGACAGGCCGCCTGTGAAGAAAACTTTTCCTTCCAGATTCATCTTCTGGGCAAAAAACGAAGTTCGTTTGCAGATGGCGTGTATCATTCCCAGTGCGATATTACCGGCATCCTCTCCTTCAGCCAGGAGACTGACAATCTCACTTTCAGCAAAAACTGTACACATACTGCTGATACTGGCTGGCTTTTTTCCTTGTACAAAAGTATCGATACTGTCCAGCGGTGCATCCAGAGTACGCATCATCATTTCTATAAATCGTCCTGTTCCTGCCGCACACTTGTCATTCATCAAGAAGTCTGCTACCTGCCGCTGTTCATTGAGCAGAATAGCTTTACAGTCCTGCCCTCCGATGTCTATGACAACCCGGATGGAAGGATCCAGCCAGGCAGCTCCTCTGGCATGGCAGGTGATTTCCGTGATTTTCTTGTCCGCCTGCTCCAAAAGTCCCCTTCCATAACCGGTAGATATGGTGAAATCCACACCATTTTGGGATAAGGCTTTGTATACGGTGTTCAGGCTTTCCTTTGGTCTGGCAGTTGTAGGCACCAGCAGGGCAGACACGATTTCGGTTCCGTCAAACAAGATTCCCTTTGTGGTTGTAGAGCCTGAGTCGATTCCTAGACTTAACATATGGTCCCTCCTACAACATTTCAAGAAATGCAGCCATTCTGGTATTCAGCTGTCCGATATCACTGACGGAATAGTCAGTCTCCAGAGACATGTATGGCAGATGATAGGTTTCCGTCACGAACCGCTTGATTCCAATGGTTTCCACATTATATGTATGACATGCCTGCAGTACAACATCAACGACTGCGTCCGGCCGGAATTCTTCGATAAGCTGTCCCATCAGTTTATATCTGCTGGGGTTAGGTGACATACAGGAACATCCTATATTCAGATAGCGTTTTGCCAACGCTTCATATACATCAGGATTTTGTTCATCTACCAATTCCTCCACAGATTTGGCTCCCCCGCAGTTTTCAAATACAACAACCACTCCGCCATTGTCTTCAATGGCCTTGATAACCTTTGAGGCCCCGCCGTTGACAGGGGAACCGGTGATCATGATTCTCGGTCTTTTTTCCAGGTGATTTCCTTCCTCATATTCTTTTTCGATTTTGTCACAGATGGCGTGAATTTCCAGGGCAGACTGTTTTTTGTCAAATTTAAAGGTGGCGCCGTAGAGTACTTTATATAAATCGTCTCCAAGCATGGGGGCAGGGTCTTTTTTCATGAGTTTGTAAAGACGCTTCAGTGCTTCCCGTTCCCGGTTTCTCTCTTTTATGGCAGCTCTGATTTGACCTTCTGTTATGATAACTTCAAATTTTTCCTCCAGGACTTTTTTGAAACGGATGATCTCATTTTTATACATGGTACATCCGTCCTCGCTCTGTCTGTTCGGCAGTTCCATCACGTGCACAGGTTTAAAATTTGCCAGATATTCGTACATCTTCTTTTTTCCGTCGCATGTGGTTTCCCCTACTACCAGGTCGGAGAAATAAAAAAACGGGCACTTATCTGTTTTGGCAAATCCATAACTGGATTTGATCAGCGGACAGAGATTTCTTGGCAGGTCTTTTTCGGCATCGGGAATGGTTTCATCAGAAGTTGAGCATAATCCTACTACAGCGGCGCCCATGGCGGCAGGAATTTCCTGTGGGAAGTAGGTACAGAAAACACCGACGATGGGGACACCTTTTTCCTTTAGACTTTTTATTCCCAGGAAAGATTTCTTTCTCTGCTCTGCAAATTCTTCGTATATTTCCGGTAAATCCTTGATTAATTCCATGTTTTTTCTCCTTCATGTTCTATGTTATTTTTAAGCTGTTCCAATTCGTTATTCTTTTAAAAATATAACGAAGGATAAATAAAAAAGTCCGGTATATGAAAACCATATATTATTCCGAAGCAATTTTCCTGACAGCATCTATGGCTGCCTGCACTTCCTCCTCTGTGTTATAATAGGAAAAGCTGAACCGTACAGCGCCCTGTTCGGCTGTTCCCAGTGCCTGATGCAGTCTGGGGGCACAGTGTGCTCCGGGTCTGGTGGCAATATCATAGACCTGGGACAGTTCATCACTGACTTCTGACGAATCATAATCCCAAATATTCAGAGCTACAATAGGAGCGCGCATCCATGTGGAAAAGTCCCCGTATACCGTTACACCATCTATATCCTTTACCCCCTCATAAAAGGTTCGGGTAAGTCTCTGCTCATGTCTGAAAATACGGTCCATCCCGGTTTTTTCAATAAATGCGGCGCCGGCGCCTAAACCGGCGATCCCATGTCCGTTCAGAGTACCCGCCTCAAGGCCTGTCGGCAGTTCTTTCGGATGTATCCTGTCAAAGGTCCGGATTCCGCTTCCTCCCACTTTTAAAGGTCTGATCTCCAAGTCACCGTACACAGCCAGTCCGCCTGTCCCCTGAGGGCCGAAGAGACTCTTATGTCCGGTAAAACACAATACATCAATGTGCATTTCCTCCATGTCAATGGGGAACACACCTGCAGTCTGGGAAGCGTCCAAAATAAAAAGCGCGCCGTATGTATCCGCAATTTTACCGACTCTGGCAATATCGACTAAATTACCTGTAAGATTTGAGCCGTGTGTACAGACGATCGCTTTTGCGTTATCTTTTACAAGAAGCTCCAACCGGTCATAGTCAATACATCCCCTTTTGTCTGCTTCTGCAAAAGAAAGCCGGATATCCTTTTCCTGTTCCAGCCGATAGAGGGGTCTGAGAACAGAATTATGCTCCAGATCTGTAGTGACAACATGCTCTCCGGGTCCGATCAAACCCTGTATTGCAGTATTTAATGCCTCTGTAGAGTTTAGAGTAAATACAACATTCTGAGCCTGCGGACAGTGAAACATCTCTGCCAGGATCTCCCTGGTTTCGTAAATCCTTCTGGAAGCTGTAAGTGCCTCCTCATGGGAACCTCTGCCGCTGTTTCCCATATGCATCATAGCCTGCAGCACTGCCTCTGCCACCTCCGGGGGTTTATGCAGTGTAGTAGCCGCATTATCAAGATAAATCATTTCCTTCTCCTTTTACCAATATTTTTTGAACAGTTCCTCCACGATCAGGCCGGATTCCCTGTCAAAAGCCTCGTATTTTTCCAAAAAGCTGCGTCCTCTGGGAGTCAATACCGAACCTCCGCCATTCTTGCCCCCACTTTGCTTTTCTACCAGTTCAAACCCAAGCTGTTCCTCTGCATTGTGGAGTATCTTCCAGGCTTTGCTGTATGCGATTCCCATCTTTTTGGCGGCCGCATTCAAGGAGCCTTCCTTATCGATCAGACGGAGAAGCTGAGCGACTCCCTTTCCGAAAATCTTCTCCCCTTCCTCATTGCACAGCCGCAGTGACATACTGATTTTCAAGTAGTGATCCTCCCCTTCCGGTATACTGCTTATTTTTACATTATACCAACATCACCGTGCAGGAAGCAATACCTTTGGCATATTCCTTTCATGATATATTACGATCGTACTTCGTTTGTTTCCTTTAAGTGCTTGACTCTCACCTTACGTGATACAGTATAATCAGAAAAAAGAACAGACACACCGGTGTATGTTTGAAAGGCGGGATGTAATTATGAAGGAAAATCTGGATATGAGCAGGTATTTTGCTGCACTGGAGGCATTCAAAGAAGAACATCATGATGAGGTGATTAAATACTGGAAAACGGAGAAAGCCTTTGACAACATGATAAAACAATTCAGGAAAAAAGAAAAACAGATGGCCAGGGACGCCATAAAAAGCTTTGGGAGCATAGACAAATACACGGATGCCATGATAGAAAATCTCGGGCATCTGACAGAAGTCGTTGAAGAACTCATGCGTATGTGATAAAATAACCCTCCACTATAACACCAGACTTGATATCTATGTTACGGTAGTCTTTGTAAGGAGGCATAAAAAAATGAACACATACAGGACTTCGGAAATCGCAGAAATCATCGGCGTACATCCCAATACGGTGCGTTTGTATGAAGAGCTGGGGCTGATTCCAAAACCCGGACGGCTTCCAAACGGCTACAGAGTATTTACAGAGCTTCACATAGAGCAGTTCCGCCTTGCCCGTCTCGCATTTCAGATAGAAGTGCTGCAGAACGGGCTGCGTAAGAAAATAGTACAGATGGTAAAAGTGTCTGCGGCAGGTGATTATGAGAAGGCACTGGAACTCACACGGGAATATCTGCTGCAGATTCGGCAGGAGATTGCCAACGCGGAGGAGGCCACCCAGATCGCTGAGCAGATTTTAGACGGCAGAACAGAAGAAAATCTGCACACCATGAAACGGAAGGAAGTGTCCGAATACTTAAATGTTTCCATGGATACCCTGAGAAACTGGGAGATGAACGGTCTATTGACAGTCAGACGCAGGCAGAACGGGTACCGCGTTTATACAGATGGAGATATCAAGCGCCTGAAGATTATCCGTTCCCTTCGGTGTGCCAACTATTCGCTGGAAGCTATTTTGACCATGCTCGGGCAGGTATCAAAAAATCCGGGGATAGATATCAAAAAAGCGCTGGATACACCGAAGGAGGATACTGAGATCATTACAGTGTGCGATAAACTGGTGACCTCCCTCACCGCGGCAGAGTTAAATGCGGAAAAAATGATGGAGAAGCTCACGGAAATGAAAATCAGATTTTCTGAACCCTCCATTTAACCACCAATGTTTTTTCCTGTGATATCCTTGTCCTTGATAAAACAAGGAGGTAAAAGATATGCAGGAAGTAATCAAAGTAGAACAGCTCACCAAATCCTACGGTAAGCTGCATGCAGTGGAAAATATAAGTCTGTCCGTTGACAGGGGAATGGTATTTGGCCTGCTCGGAGCAAACGGCGCAGGAAAATCCACCACGATCGAATGTATCCTGGGAACGAAAAAAGCCGACACAGGGACGATTCGCATTCTGGGAGCAGACCCTTTTAAGGACCGGAAAAAACTCTTTGAAAGGGTAGGGGTACAGTTCCAGGAGAGCAGCTATCAGGAGCAGATCACAGTGGCAGAGCTGTGCCGGGTGACTGCCTCATTATACAAAGAAGCCGCTGACCCTTTTGCACTGCTTGCGCGGTTTGGAATTGCGGATAAGAAGAAAAGCCCTGTCAAAGATCTGTCCGGTGGACAGAAGCAGCGTCTGTTTATTGTTCTTGCGCTGATACCTGATCCGGAAGTAGTTTTTTTGGACGAACTGACAACCGGGCTGGACGCAAAAGCACGGCGGGAGGTATGGAAAATACTTTCTGACCTGAAAGAAAAAGGTCTGACCATTTTTCTGACTTCACATTTCATGGATGAAGTGGAAGCTTTATGTGACGGTATCTGTATTTTTAAACGAGGAAAGATCGTTTTCTATGGAACAGTTTCAGAGGCGATAGAAAAAAGCCCGTATGAGAAATTTGAGGACGCTTATCTTTGGTATACAGACGAGGAGGAACAGGCCAATGAAAACATTTAGAACCATGCTTAAGACAGAACTGAAATTATCACTGCGGGGAATGGATATGTTCATATTTGCCATCTGTGTCCCTGTTGTGGTGTTGGTGATACTGGGAATTATATACGGAGAAAAGCCGGCCTATCCGGGGGCAGACTATACCTTTTTGGAACAATCCTTTGGCGCCATTGCCACTATATCTATTTGCGCCGGCGGGGTAATGGGACTGCCCTTGGTGGTCTCGGATTACCGGAGTAAAAAGATTCTGAAGCGCTATCAGGTCACCCCGGTCAGTCCGGCCATGATCCTGTTTGTGCAGGTAGTCATTTATACCTTGTATGCAGTGGTTTCTTTTTTGCTGCTGTATCTTACAGGTGCGCTCTTTTTCGGGTATCGGTTTAACGGGTCAGTGCTTCATTTTCTGGGAGGCTACCTGCTGGTGCTGGTATCCATGTTCAGCATCGGCATGATGGTGGGAGGCATAGCGCCGAATAC
This sequence comes from Blautia sp. NSJ-175, assembly GCF_022867815.1. Lineage (NCBI taxonomy): Bacteria > Bacillati > Bacillota > Clostridia > Lachnospirales > Lachnospiraceae > Blautia > Blautia sp. NSJ-175. The sequence continues at coordinate 109,897 of NZ_JALIFQ010000013.1, read as the reverse complement.
GAAAATAGCGGGTGTGATCGCCAGTATTCTCTACTTCCCCATGCTGATATTTTCCGGGGCAACACTTCCCTATGAAGTTATGCCGGCAGCCATGCAGAAGGCAGCCAATATCCTGCCTCTTGCACAGGGGATAAAATTACTGAAAGCAGCATCTCTTGGGCAGGGCACAGAAAATGTGACGGTATCGGTCCTCATTATGATCGTGATCGCGGTACTCTGTACAGGGATAGCTTTTCGATACTTTAAATGGGAATAAAGCGGATGCAGCAGTGCTTTGTATAGATTTTGCAGACCGTCTATGATACAATGAAGAATATTAGAAATTCAGAACCCGGTCCTATACAGGAAAAGCCGGTATGACTTTTTGATGTTGGAACTGTGGTATCTTATAGAAAGCGAGACTGCATTATGAGCGAACCTATACTTTTTAAGACACGTGAGGAGTTCAGAGATTGGCTGAAAAACAATTGTATGACCAGCGGCGGCGTCTGGCTGCTTTTCGGAAAAACGAAGGAGCTGGTAACCGTCAAAGCCGGAGAAGCACTGGAAGAGGCTCTTTGTTTCGGCTGGATTGACGGCCTTATGAAACGGGTCGATGAGAAATCTTATGTGAAATACTTTTCTGCCCGCAGAAGCGGCAGCAAATGGTCAGAAAAAAATAAGGCGCTGGCAGAGGCTCTTGAAAAACGTGGTTTGATGACGGATTTCGGAAGAGCAAAGATTGAGGAAGCGAAGAAAAACGGGCAGTGGGAGGGCACTGCCCCAAAAGTGGTTATAGGTAAAGAGCAGATAGACTCTGTGGCGGAACTGCTGAAAGGAAATGAACAGGCATATGCAAACTTCCTGAATATGTCCCCGTCAGTGCAGAAGACCTATACCAGAGCATATCTGGATGCCAGGACGGAGGCCGGACGCGTCAAACGGCTGGCGTGGATGACTGAGAGGCTGGAAAAGAATTTAAAACCCATGTGAAGGTTTTGCTCCGGACTGCCTGATCTGTCAGATAAAAAACTTTTTAATTCTCAGCGGGAATCAAATTACTGTTGTATTTGGTTTTGCCCGACATAACATCATCATAAAAGGTCTGTTTCCAATCTATGTAGTCAATGGAATCCTGAAGTTCCTGCATAGAGAGGAGCAGGTCTTTTCTTTTTTGCTCCAGAATGACTTTCCGCTTAGGTATGGAAGACTGCCCCTGGAGGCACAGAGCGAGATATTCTTTCATTTCTTTCAGGCTCATACCGCATTTCTTCAGACAGGTCAGGCTTTTGATCCATGCAATATCATGCGCATCAAAGACACGGCGATTTGTCTTGTCACGTTTTACATTGGGAATCAGACCCTCATTGCAATAGAATTTCAGTGTTTCATAATGCATGCCTGTTTTCTCACAGGCCTGTTTCATTGTATACATGATAACCTCCGTAAAATAGGAAAACTTAAAAAAGCTATTGACCGGTAGCAGCTACCGGAGAGTACAATGCAAATGATATCAATGGAAATGCAGAATGTCAAGTTTGCAGTATGTTAAAAAACAGGAGGATTTGCTGATGTATAATATTAAGAAAAATTTTGGCTTCGGATGTATGAGGCTTCCCATGATTGACGGGGAGGTGGACCAAAGGCAGTTTTCAGAGATGGTGGACACTTTTTTGGAGGCCGGATTTAACTATTTTGATACGGCACACGGGTATCTGGGAGGCAAAAGCGAATTGGCACTAAAAAGCTGCCTGACCAGCCGGCATCCCCGGGACAGCTATATCCTTACCAATAAACTGACGACGTTTTTCTTTGAAAAGGAAGAGGAGATCCGGCCGTTTTTTGAAAACCAGCTTGCGTGGTGCGGCGTGGAATATTTTGATTTTTATCTGATGCATGCCCAGAGTGCGGAAAACTTTGCAAAATTCAAACGCTGCCATGCGTATGAAACGGCATTGGAACTAAAGAAAGAGGGAAAAATCCGCCATTTCGGCATATCCTTCCACGACCATGCAGATGTGCTGGAACAGATTCTGACGGAATACCCGCAGATTGAAGTCGTACAGATTCAATTCAATTACCTAGATTACGATGACCCTGCAGTACAGAGCCGGAAATGCTATGAGGTCTGCCGCAAATATGGAAAGCCGGTGATCGTTATGGAGCCGGTAAAGGGCGGTAATCTTGTCAATCTGCCGGATGAGGCCAGAGCCGTATTGGATGAGTTAAAGGGCGGCAGTCCGGCCAGCTATGCAATCCGGTATGCAGCCGGATTTGACGGTATGATGATGGTGCTTTCCGGTATGAGCACCCTGGACCAATTGGAAGACAACATCAGTTACATGAGAGAGTTTCAGCCTCTTTCCCAGAAAGAAATGGACGCAGTGGATAAAGTACGGAATATTTTCCGCTCCATGAATCTGATCTCTTGTACTGCCTGTCGGTATTGTACAGATGGATGTCCGAAACATATATCTATCCCTGATTTGTTTGCCTGCATGAATACAAAACAGCTCTATCATGACTGGAACGCGGATTATTATTACAATAACGTCCACACAAAGAAAAACGGAAAAGCATCTGACTGCGTAAAATGCGGAAAATGTGAGGATGCCTGTCCGCAGCATCTGCAGATCAGGAATCTCCTGGAAGATGTTGCAAAAGAGTTCGAGAAAACCTGCCGTTAGGCAGCAATTATCTCCAAGAGACAACAGCGGGTTAGCAGTGTGGCACAGCACGCTGCGCCTGAACCATCCGATTTTTGAGCAGACAGTTGTAGATGGAAGAATAGGATTGCAGTGATTGTGTGTGATAATGTATAATAAAGATAGTAAAAGATAGAAACAGAAATTCAAGAATGGAGTTTTTCGGATTATATGAGTATCTTCAGGACGAATTCCAGAAATTATTTTAGGAGATTGCTCATATGGAGAATTATGGAAGTATTGAAGTGAAGATTGATGAAATGCTCGAAAAGAGAAATTTAAGTAAAAATAAATTATGTTTTAAAGCACAATTAGAACGGAAGCAATTAAATAAACTTTACAAAAACGAAGCGGTAAGAATTGATTTCGGTGTTCTTTGTCGAATATGTTTTGCTTTGGATTGCGACATATCAGATATATTGATATATAAAAAGCCTGAGTAAAGGCCAATAATAAAAAGATGTAAAGAGGGGATTCTACCTAATGAAGATACTAAGTATATCAGCAACCAATATTCAACATTCCAAAAAGAACAGCATGTCACTATTACTATGCAACAAAATAGCGGAATTTTTGAATTGTAAAGAAATACAATGTGAAGTAATCGATTTAAGAGACTATACTTTGCATCCGTGTATTGGATGTGGTAAATGTTTTAGTAGTAAAAGATGTAGTGCTGATTCAGATTTCAATAAGATTTACAATAAAATTACCAGGTCAGACGGAATCTTTTTTATTTCACCTCATTATGCTCCCATTCCTGCCAAACTTAGTATGGTGCTGGAGAAAATGGAGCAGATCACCTTTTTACATTGGTGGAAAGATAATACATATAAGTCTGAATTATATGGACTGCCCGCGGGAATAATTTCGCATGGTGGTGGGTCTGATTGGGCATTAAAAAGCTATAAAGCAATGGTTAATGATACAATCGCAAATGCTTTAGACACAATTCAATGTAAAGTAGTACCATATGACGAAGAATGGAATACTGGAATTTCCATACCAGTACAAAGAGTTATGGAAGATAGCGATATCTTCCCAATACAAGAATATGATTGGCCTATGATCGATCAAAAAATAAAAGATTATATCGAAATTTTCTTGAGAAAGATTTAATATTAATGAAAGACAGATGTTATTGTTGAATGTGTATCAGACGGCAATAATATTTAAAAAGAAGATAGGAATCACCGTTTCTACTGTTAATTGATTCGGTGATTCCTGTCTTGTTTATCTGTAGTTCTCGCTACATAATTCTTTCGGCATCTGTATGAAGAGGTGCAAAAAGTTGTTTTAACCCCATCGGATATATCGGAAATCTTAAGCGGAGGCGCAGGTTCTATTGAGGTAAAATAAAAGCAGGCTATCTATGGGTGGTGTATAACATGGCATAATGCATCTGACAGCGCTTCAGAAAACTCTTTTTTCCTGTCAATGAATGGAATATGTCCGGTGTTCCTTATTGTTATAAATTTCTTATAAGGTGCGGAAATAGCATTAAAATATTTAACTGCCATAGGATAAGGTGTTGTCCAGTCGCAGTCACCGGCAATGATGATAACCGGAGTTTCATACTGCAGTGTATAATCGTACATGGTTGATTTTTGGTCCGCTAAAAGTGTCTCATAAAGCGCACTGTTTGCTGCAATGAGACTACCAAAACTGAACATCCATCTTAAATTTCGGAAGGTCATATACGGAGAAAAAAGCTGTAGGATGAGCATTTTACTGCTGTATTGGGAAGGCAGATACTTCTCTTTTAACTGACGGAATTTCAGCAGTTTTGCTGCTTCCGGTTTATCAAATTTTCGGCACTTCATTATCGGTTCAAGCATTTTTTCTATTTCATATGCATCCTGAGGGCGGCCCGCTGCATAAGCCAAGTGGACGGCTTCCTGTGCGGATACCTGTTCTGATTTTTTAAAATCCAGCATTTGGCTGACGGAAATACAGGCCAATACCTTTTCAGGGTGCTGACCCGCATAAATAGCACCGGGAAAGGTTCCCCACGAGTGCCCCATGAGGATAACCTTTTCTTTTTGAAACTCCAAACGAATATGATCGACAAGCTCATCTAAGTCCGACAGCAGTAAATCCAGAGTAGGTTTTGCGGCTGTTTTATTCTGATAAAAGGTATTTCCACAGCCCCGCTGGTCCCAGTGGATCACGGTATAATCCTGTTCCAGCTCTGCCTGCCAATCATAGGAATAATATGCCATCGGATTGCCTGGCCCTCCGTGCAGCATAAGAATAACCGGATTGGAACTATCCTGTCCCCGGATTTGTATGTACTGTTTTATTTTGCCTATGGTTATATATTCAGATCTTTGAATCCCTGTTTTTGAACGGATTTTATATTGATGGGCAAAAGTGATTTTGCCTGTCATGATCGTGAGTACAAATAATAATATACATCCCATCAATAGGAGCAGTATGCTTTTCATTGACTTTCATCCTCTAATACCCTTAATATTTCTTCAATAAACTGCTGCTGCCTGCGGATAATGGCAAACATGTTTTCTATAGTGATCCTGGAGATTGGAGAAATCGGTTCATTAGCATTTTCGTTACTCTTTTCCCCCTGTTTCAGTTCGCTGTATTCCATTTGCAGCTTCTCTTTTTGTGATTCCAGGGCCTGCCGGGCATTTTCGCGGGGGATTTTATCGATGAGAGATAATCCGCTGTACAGTGTTGTAGGATATAGGACAGAGGAAGCGCCCAGTGCATCAAATATTAAGGATTGCAGATAAGCTGTTCCCTTGTCTGTGATTTTATATACAGCTTTTTGCCGGTGGCCCGTGTATTCCACATCAGCTATCTCAATATAGTTATCCTGTTCCAGTTTTTTTAACGCATGATATATGGAACCAACCAATACACCGCCCCATCTTTCAGCATCTGCCATGCTTATCTTTTGCTGAATATCGTAGCCGGACATAGGGTGTTCCTCTAATAAGCCGAGTACCAGTAACTTTGTCACAGTTTCTTTACCTCCGATTCATATACTCAATATTGAGTATACAATAATGAGGAAATTTGTCAAGGTATTTTACAAGACTGCATTATCCGTAATACTTTATAGGATTACTTGACAGAATCCACATTAGAATTTACAGTTAAAGACAAATGATAAGTTTTTCTAAAGGCTGTTAATATAGTGGAAGAACTGATAGGAAAAATGCTATATGCTTATATTTGACAGAGCATGGAAAAATACGGGTAAAGGATGAATATTATGAAAACAAAACTGGTTTGTTTTGATTTAGATGATACATTGATCAGAGGAATCCATTCAGTTATGCTCCCCTGCATCTTGAACGGCAAAGAGGAGGAACACGCCATAATCCAGAAACAGGAAGAAAACTGAAAAATAAGCAGGAGCAGAAATATATTATATGAATGTTTATGACAATATTTTCAAATTCAAAGGTTCCTGGAGATCCTACCAGGAACGGGTATTAAAACATGCGGATACATATCTTCAGGATGGAAAAATACATATTGTGGCGGCTCCGGGGTCAGGGAAGACAACCCTTGGTATTGAGCTTATAAGGAGACTGGGGTGTCCGGCGCTTATCCTGTCGCCCAGGCTTGTTATCCGGGAACAATGGCTGGAACGTATTCGGGAGGCGTTTTTGACAGAAGATGCGGAACACGGAAATATTCTGTCAAATGATCTGAAGTCTCCGGGATTGGTGACCTCCATAACATATCAGACCCTGTACAGCGGAATGAACCGTTATAAGGGTGAGCTGCAGGAGGAAGATACGGCGGGGGGCAGCCAGTCTGTGGATTTTTCCGGATTTGATCTGCTGGAGGCAGTCAGGACAGCCGGGATACGGGTGATTTGCCTGGATGAGTGCCATCATCTGCGCAGCGAATGGTGGGCTGCGCTGGAACATTTTATGCATGAGATGGAAAACGCCGGGGTGAAGGTCATATCTCTGACTGCAACACCGCCCTATGATTCCACACCGTCCCAGTGGGAACGGTATATACAGCTCTGCGGACCGATCGATGAGGAGATCATTGTTCCGGAACTGGTTCGGGAAGGGAGCCTATGCCCGCATCAGGATTATGTCTATTTTAATTTTCCTACCGGTGAGGAGGAAGAAAAAGTCAGGGACTTCAGAAACCAGGCGGAATCATTGCTTCAGAGCCTGATGGCAGACCGTGAATTTTTAAATATCATGGCTTCCCATCAGAAAATGCTGGATTATGATACATATGCGGAAACGATGCTGGAGGAACCGCCGTATGTATCCGCAATGCTGATTTTTTACACCGCAGCCCGGATTCCTTTTGATACAAGATGGAAAAAGCTTTTAGGCGTCAGGAATTTTCCGGAAATGGATGTGCACTGGATGGAAATATTACTGCAGAAGCTGCTGTTTGATGACAAAGACAGTTTTGTATGCGATGCGTATTACCGGGAAACACTTACGAAACAGCTGAAGAAGCAGCAGTTCCTTGTACGGCAGAGAGTCGGTCTTGTATTCAACAGTGGGATACAGAAATTACTCACAAACAGTCTGGGAAAGCTGGAAAGTATCAAGGCAGTTGTGAAAACAGAATTCAGGTCCATGAAATCAGAGCTGCGGATGCTGATACTTACCGATTACATACGGAAGGAATTTAAAACAATCATTGGAAACCCGGATGCGGAGGTCAAAAGTATCGGCGTAGTTCCCATTTTTGAGATGCTGCGCAGGGAAGTGGCACCGGACTGCAGACTGGGGGTTTTGTGCGGCAGCATGATCATTCTTCCGGTCACAGCGCTTCCCTGCCTGGAGGCCCTTTTGCGGGGAAGCACCGAAAACTGCAGTATGTCTGCCAGGGAGTTCGCAGACCGGGAAGGCAATCCGACGGGATATGCCCAGATAGATATCAGCGGCAGAACCTCTGATACGACAAAATGGATCACACAGGTTTTTGAAGCAGGATATGTGCAGGTTTTAATTGGCACAAAGTCACTGCTGGGAGAAGGATGGGATTCCCCGGGAATCAATTCCCTGATTCTGGCCAGTTTTGTGGGTTCCTATATTTTAAGCAACCAAATGCGCGGAAGAGCGATTCGTGTGATGCAGGGCAATCCGGAAAAGACAAGCAATATCTGGCATCTGGTCTGCATTGAAAACCAGAAAGAAGTGCGTGCAATGCGCAGGCTGGGATGCGATGAAGAAATGCTGTCGGAGGACTTTGCCACACTAAAACGGCGTATGAAGGGATTTATCGGGGTCAGCTATGATGGGACCAGTATTGAGGACGGTATGGAGCGTCTGGATATTATCCAAGGTCCTTTTGACAGGAAACGAGTTTTGGTGATCAATCAAAAAATGGAGGAACTGGCCGGGAACCGTGAGGGGCTGCGGCAGAAATGGAACGATGCCATCTTGATGTATGACGGTATGGAGGTCATGGATGAAGTGGAAGTGGAACAGGGAAGGTTAAAGACAAAAGCTGTATTTTTCAATATTATGGGGCTGGTTTTTCTGGATGTAGCTTCTATGGTTATTATCCAGGGCATCCATATATGGGGAGAAAGTGCCGGCAAAAAAGATGTTTTTTCCCTGCTCCTGTATCTTGCTGCTATGCTGTTTCTCTCAATAGGCATGATTTTTCTGGTGTGGAAAGGGATAAAATATCTGACGCCGCTTCGATATTTACAGCTCATTGGAAATGGGGTGCTTAAGTCCCTGGAGTATAAAGGGCTGATTTTATCAGCGGCGCGGGTGGAAGCCAGTGACTTAAACGGCGCGTTTTATGAAGTATATCTAAAGGGCGGAAGCGTACGGGAAAAAGATATTTTTTCAAACTGTGTGGAAGAGTTTTTTGGTGTAGTGGATAACCAGCGCTATCTGCTGTACAGAAGGCACGCGGGTGTGGGAATGATGAAATATTTCTGTGTGCCGGAAATCTTTGCAAAGTCAAGGGAAGATGCCCTTTTGTTTTCAGAGTGTATGAAAAAGACAATGGGAAGTTATAAGCTTATTTATACCAGAAACCCGGAAGGGCGGAAGATTTTAATACAGGCCAGGGCCCATGCCTATGCAAACCGGGCTGACCGGGAACTGCAAAGGCTGGTAACCGGGAGAAAGCGGAAGGTGAAGAGCAGGCTGGAATAAAAATAACCGATATACGAAAGTTTCCTATAACAGATATTCGTAGAGCATGTAGTCCGTCAATCCGGTGTCTTCATAAAACAACTGAATGGTATCCCTATATTGAAATCCCATGCTGCTGTAAAGTTTCTGCGCAGGGATATTGGTGCCGAGCACGTCTAAGCGGACTGCTTTTTGGCCGTTTTCCCCGGCAGTCCGAATGGCTTCCCGTACCATGAATTTCGCGATGCCCTGTCCCTGAAAAGCGGGAAGTACACCCAGTGCGTGCACTACGGTTACTTCCCGGGGATTGGCGGAAATACTCCACTGTATTTTTTCATATCCCTCTGTACTTTTATGATTTAAGATCATTGCAGCCGCATAAGTGCTGCCGGAGAGAAGTACATACAATTCTTTCCCGCGGATCGAGCGCATCAGAAGTTCATCCGATGGATAAATCCCCTTTTTCCATCCCGGTTTATATAAGGCAGAGTCCATCGAATCAATCAGCTGCCAATAAAAATCCCTCACTTTTTCCCATTCCGTTTCGTTTGCTGTATACAGTTCCATATGCAGAATCCCTGTCCCTTTAATTTTATACAGCAATTGTATCACAACAGGTAATGGCAAAACAAGTACGGAACTTTTTCATTTTGACTGAAAATTGACTTTTCTGTGTTATAAGTCAGGTTATCATTTATAAGAAAAGGAATGTGATAAATATGAGCAGAACATACAAAATATTACTGATTGATGATGAGCAGTCAATCTTAGATATGCTGGCGCTGCAGCTTCAGTCAGAGGGATATAAAGTCTATACAGCGGCAAATGCAGATCAGGGACTGGAAAAGCTTTCCTGTGAGCCGGATATGATTCTTCTGGATATTAATATGGCCGGTATGAATGGGCTGGATCTATGTGCAAAGATCAGAGGATTTGTTGTCTGCCCCATTCTGTTTCTAACAGCGAGAATAACCGAACAGGATAAGGTAAACGGTCTGCTTGCGGGCGGTGATGACTATATCACAAAACCTTTTTCCATGGATGAGCTGCTGGCAAGAATGACAGCACACTTACGGCGGGAGGAGAGATATCACACAAAAACACAGGGCAGGTTCTCAGAAGAAATGATGATCGATTACGGTAAAAGAAAGATTTATATCAAGGGAAGTCCTGTAGAACTGTCAAATAAGGAATTTGAGATCATTAAGCTGCTATCCAGGAATGCGGGACAGGTATTTGATAAAGAACGGATCTATGAACATATATGGGGATTTAACGCGGAGGGTGACTGCAGTGTTATCAAAGAACATATCAGGAAGATCAGGATAAAGTTTGCCGAATATACCGATAAAACTTATATTGATACCGTTTGGGGAGTGGGGTACCGATGGAAAAATTAAACGGAATGATACAAAAAATGTCATTAAAAAAAGCACTTTTATCTATATCAGCCGTCAGTATTATTCTGATAGCGGCTTTATCTGTTGTGACCATCTTTTTACTGCTGAATTTGAATCAGAAAATTTTAAATACCAGGCCCATCACCATCAGAAATTCGGATATACAGTATGAAGCCGGCGAAAAGGAAGAAGGTGATTCACTGCAATATATCGTAAAACCGGATCAGTATGTATATGGAAAACTGACAGCGGAAAATCAATTGAAATATAATGTAATAACGTTTCTCATGGCAGCACTGCCGGTGTTGTATGTGGCCATCGGTTCCCTGGCAGTTGCCGTTTTTTATTATCAGGTAAAGCTGCGCGTTCCCATAGAAACCCTGAAGCGGGGGATCAGTCATATAGCTGACCAAAACCTGGATTTTGAATTGCATTACCATGCGGAAGATGAACTGGGTATGCTGTGCAGTACCTTTGAAAGTATGAGAAAAGAGCTGTACAAAAATAATCAGAGGATGTGGGAGGCGATGCAGGACAGAAAGGCTCTGACAGCTTCCGTATCCCATGATCTGAGAACACCGATTACGGTGATCAAGGGATATCTGGATTATCTCTCTAAAACCATGCTTAGAGAGCAGCTGACCGAAGAAGTATTAGAAATGACGCTTCATAACATGATGCAGTCAACAGAACGCCTTGAAAGATATGTAAGCTGTATCCATGACATTGAAAAAATAGAAGAAATAGAGATTGAAAAATCTTCTGTCTGCATGAAGGAGCTGATGTCATGTCTGGAAAAAGATTTTTCACTTATGGCTGAACAGCGAAATATCACTTTTGTGCTGGATAATAAAGCAAAACAGGAAGTGATATACACAGATAAGAATATGCTGTTTAAAGTACTGGAAAATCTGTTCAATAATGCCTTACGGTTTACAAGAGACAGAATTCTGCTGACCATCACGGAGCATGAGGATGCGATCGCGTTTGTCATGGAGGATAACGGAAACGGTTTTTCACAGGATGAACTGGAGCATGCCGCTTCTCTGTTCTACACTTCCAATGGAAATGCAGATCATTTTGGACTGGGACTGTCAATATGCAAAATCCTCTGCGGGAAACTGGGCGGCAGCTTACATTTGAAAAATTCCCCGGACGGTGCCAGTGTCATAATTAAAATCAAAAAGCAATAGAACTTTTCGAAAAATTGACTTTTCTATGAAAAAATCTCCTTATACAAAGCGTAAGGAGGTTTTTTTATGGAAATCAGAATCGAACATTTATACAAAAAATATGGCGGACAGGAAGTTTTAAGAGATGTCTCTTTCAGGATTCCCGCAGGCATGTATGGCCTGCTGGGGAGCAACGGAGCCGGAAAAACGTCGTTCATGCGCATTCTTGCCACCATTTCAGAACCTACAGCAGGAGCGGTGACAATAAATGATATGGATATCCGAAATAAAAAAGAGATCAGAAAAATAGTAGGGTATCTGCCCCAGGAGTTTTCTGTTTACCCATCCATGAAGGTTTATGCTGCGCTGGATTATCTGGGTATTTTAGCTGAATTACCGAAAGCAGTGCGGAGACAGAGAATAGATACGGTTTTAAAACAAGTGAACCTGGAATCAGAGAAAAATAAAAAGTTTAAAAACCTTTCCGGCGGTATGAAAAGACGCTTCGGCATTGCGCAGGCGCTGCTGAATGAACCGGAAATACTGATTGCCGATGAACCGACAGCAGGTCTTGACCCGGAAGAACGCATACGGTTTTATAATCTTTTTTCCGAACTTGCAAAGGACAGAATCATACTTCTGTCAACACACATTGCCGGTGACATTGAGGCGGCCTGCTCCCGAACGGCGGTACTGGACCATGGAAAAGTCATGTTTGAAGGAAGTATTGCTGAAATGCGGAGGCTCTCAGAGGGAAACGTATATCTGACGGAAATAAAGCCCGGGGAAATAAATGATTTTAAAAAGAAATATAAAGTGATTCATCTGCAGCAGAATGGTCCTGATATCCTGTGCAGGTTCCTTTCCGACACAATACCCGCTGTAACACATGTTTTGTGTGAACCGACAGTGGAAGACAGTTACATGTATCTGCTGAAACAATGCGGGGAGGGAGAATGATATGCTGTACTTCAAAGAGTTGAAGAGAATTTGTTTTAGTGTTGTGTATGGTCTGTTTTTATTTCTGCTTGTTTTCGGATGGTATCAGAATTTTTATCATGTGACAGATAAGGAAATTCTCGCCTCCAAAGATAAGGATACCTCTTACCAGTTACAGATCACTGGAGGCTCCATTCTGGAAAAACCGGATAAAAATGCAGAATCATTCGGCAGGAAGAGGAAGGAGGTGCCGGATACCGTTATGCTTGGCGGAACAGACCATCTGCTGATGGAGTACCGTGAAAATTCTTATGCGGTGTATCCTTTTGGGTACTATAAAGAAGTTGTCTTAAATGACGCGGAACAGGATGAAATATTAAAAATATTATGTGAGATAACAGGACTTGACGAAGAGAGTCTTTGGAATCTTCCGGATGATTATTTCCCGTATGTAAACGGTAATATCGTTCATTTTAAAGAAGATAACCCGGATGAAAACGGAACCATAACCATAGAGGCAGGGGAAAAAGAAGAACGTATACAAGAGGCAGAGGATAAGACAAAACATTTTGTTCCACAGGTATCCTATGACAGGTTTAAAGAGCTTATGAAAAAAGCGGAGGATATGATCGGCAGAGGTTCTAATTACTCCATGGATATGCTTTTGACATATTATGGGCAGGCAGAAATGAATTATGAAGAGGCAGCAGAAGAGTACCGTAAGACGATTTATGAGGATAAAGTCAGCAGAGCTTTTGCAAGATTATTTTGTGATTATATAACGCGGTCTCTGGGGCTGTATCCTGTATTTGTGGCTGTTGTGTTCTGGATGAAGGACAGAAGAAATAAAATGAATGAGCTGATTGACAGCAGGCAGTTCGGTACTGCCAAATTTGTCATGGTAAGGTTTCTGGCTATGCTGACAGCGTGTATGCTGCCTGTATTCTTATTGAGCTTTGAATCCCTGCTGCCGCTCCTGCAATACTCTTCGGAATCCGGGATTTCAATAGATGCGCTTGCTTTTGTAAAATATATTCTCTGGTGGCTGCTGCCCACAGCGGCAGTTGTCCTATCACTGGGAACATTTTTGACGATTCTTACATCTGCCCCGGCGGCTGTTTTAGTCCAGGCCGTATGGTGGTTTATGGATACCGGTATGACCGGATTGTGGGGAGATACAGGGTATTTTACATTGATGATACGCCATAATACACTGCGTGGTTCTGAACTGATAAGGCAAAACCTTACAATCCTGTGGGTGAACAGAGGGATCATGCTCCTTTTTACTTTTATTTTTTTACTGCTTTCCTGTGTCATTTATGAGAGGAAAAGAAAGGGGAAATGCAGTCATGGGTATCAAGGGCAGAGATATTACAGGATTCTTAAAAAGAGATTTTTTACTGGCATTCAAAAGTAGTGTGATACTTGCACTCCTGTATCTTTTCTGCATTCCGATAATAAGAGGAGTGAAAAACCTGGACAGCATACAGTCAGCCCAATGTCTGGAACAGTCGGTATCCCTTATTGGAATCATTCTGTTTGTTCCGGTTACGAGATGGGAACACAGTCTGGAAATTAAGAAATTGATTTTGTCTAAGCCATGGACGTATGCAAAGACAGTTTTTATCCGTCTGCTGTCTGCATTTTTTCTTGTTTCCTCCATGGTATCCGGATTCGCTTTCATGATGTGGCTGAACCATTGTGAATTTCCTTTTTGGAGGTTTGTATCTGTGGTGATCCTGCTTTCCTGTTTTCTGGGAATCTCCGGACTTTTTGTATCACAGATATGTCAGAATGTGGTTGTTGGGTACTTGTGGGCACTCGGATATTTTGCACTGTGCAAAATGGATGTTCTGAGCGAAGGAGATACGCTGTATTTATTTGGGCTGAGCGAAAGTGCGGAATCCGGCGGCAGGTTATGGTGCTTTTTGAGCCTGTCGATACTATTTTTGTTTTCGCTGCTGCTCCTTATCCGAATACAGAAAAGATGAGCTTTTCCTGTGTTCATTTCTTGACGCAGAACGGTAAAAGGATATAGAATGAAAGTAAAGAAAGGAATCAAAAATATGATATACACAACAGAATATAACTCACCGGTGGGACGGATCATGATAGCGGCGAAAGATGAAGCACTGACTGGTCTTTGGATAGAAAATCAAAAATACTATCCGGCATCTGTGAAAGAAGAAATGAAACAATGCGATGATCTGGCAGTTCTCGTACAGGCCAAAGACTGGCTGGACCGTTACTTTGCCGGAGAAAAACCGCAGATCAGGGAATTAAATCTGGCGCCTGTCGGAAGTGAATTTCGCAGAGCTGTATGGGAGATTCTCACAGAGATCCCATACGGTGAGGTCACTACATACGGAAAAATAGCCGGGAAGGTAGCAAAAAGACTGGGGCTGGACCGGATGTCTGCCCAGGCTGTAGGCGGAGCTGTGGGACATAACCCTATCTCTATTATCATACCCTGCCATCGCGTGGTTGGCACAAACGGCAGCCTGACGGGTTACGCCGGGGGAATAGATAAGAAAATAGCATTGCTGACACACGAGGGCATTTCCATGGATCGATTCTTCGTGCCAAAGAAGGGAACTGCTTTGTAGAGAAAGCGAAATGAATAAGGAGGATAAGATATGTCCATAGCAGTTGTATGGTCAAGTGCAAATACAGACGGGCTGACCGCGTCGGCAAAGGATGCATTTATTGAGGGAATCCGGGAAAACGGTACGGATGTGGAGGAAATCTATTTAAATGGACTGAAGCTGGAGCACTGCCGCGCCTGCGGCAATGGCTGGGGCGCCTGCCGGGCTAAAGGCGTCTGCATTATAAAGGATGATTTTGAGGAAACCTATAAAAAACTGGCAGAGGCAGACGGTATTGTGTGGATCACTGCCGTTTACTGGCATGATACAACAGAGGTCATGAAAGCATTTGTGGACCGCCTCAGAAGATGTGAAACGGCACATAACGGCTATTTAAGCCAAAAGAGATGCTTCCTGGCTGCCTGTGCAGGAGGAACCGGGCTTGGGGCTGTGGAATGCCTTCACAATATGGAGGAAGCACTCAAGCATATGGGAATGCGGGCTTACGACCGTGTTCCGGTGATTCGCTTCAATAAGGATTATATGCTGCCTGCACTCAGGGAGGCAGGAAAGATATATGCCGGGCGTCTTGTGGAAGGGTTTGATATGAGATATTAGGACTGCTGTACAGTGGGGGAAACTATGAGGCTATATAATTATGATACAAAGCTTCTCTTAAACATGCAGATACTTGTTGATAACCTGGAAGAGGACTATAATATCTCTTTTTTCTGCAGATGGCATGATGAGCAGAGACTGACCGGTGCTTCTATTTACTATGGGCAGAAGGAGCTGTCTTCCGACCTGGTTTATGTGGCAAAAGCAGAGGTATATGCCCGATTTCCGATTACAGAAAAAGGTATATGCCGGGTTATTGTGGGAAAATCGAAAGAAAAACCGGACGCTCTGTTGTGTTCCGTCATTGAACTTGAGGAATCTGTATGCTGGGAAAGTGTTTTTAACTATATACAGGAAATTTTTATTCGATACGCCTCCTGGTCCCAAAAGCTGGAGGATATATTAAACAGCGGCGGCGGACTCCATGAATTGTGTGTTTCTGCCATGGATTTTTTCCAGAATCCACTTTATATCCATGACAATAATTTTTATGTTCTTGCCATGCCTACTTGGGTCGTAGGTATGGGGAATATTCAGGTAGATGAGAATTCCGGTAATATTTTCTTCTCCCAGGAGAAAATACAAAAGCTGCAGAAGAGTCCGGCCTACATACAGACGCTCTCCACCCGCGGCGCACATATATGGGAACCTTCTTACGGAACCCATCGCATGCTTTATACAAATATCTGGACAAGTGACCATCATTACTGCGGTCGTTTTTTGCTCCATGAGCTGAATCGTTCCCTAAAGCCGGGTGATTTTCTTATGGTCAATCATTTTGCGACCTTTCTGCGCATGGCATTTGACCGCAATCTTTTTAAGCGAAACGATGTGACCTCTTTTGAAAAAATCATATTGAAGTTGATCAAAGGAGAGGCGATCGAACAGAGGTATTTGGTAAAACGTCTGGAAATGCTGGGGTGGGAGCTTACACACGAATATATCTGCTTGAAAATAGAAATACAAAAAGAAAGCAAAGAAATACTAAGACATCAGAAAATATGCAGTTCTGTGAATATCATATTAAAAGATGCACTTTCCATATCCGTAGAAAACGGAGCTTTAACCATCTGCAATCTGACGCTGTCACAATATTCTCGTACAGAACTTCCGGTCAAATTGGAGGGCCTGTGCAGAGAGATGAATCTGACCATGGGGTGCAGCAATCATTTTTATGATTTTACGGAAGTAGGAGAATACAGCCGGCAGGCAGAAAAGGCGATTCAACTGGGCCTGCAGCGGAAGCCCAAAGAATATTTTTTCTATTTCTCTGACTATGTACTTGATTACATTATCGGACATTTTACGGAAGAATTCAGCATTCGTTCCATATGTTCCGATTCTATACTTGCCCTGGTCGAGATTGACCGGCAAAAAGGAACGGAATATATGGAGACTCTGGCCAGCTATTTTAAAAACGGAGGAAACCAGACGCCTACAGCAAATGACCTTTTCATACACCGCAGTACGCTGATGTACCGTCTGGAACGTATTCAGAAGCTGATCGGAATAGATTTGGAGGATTCGGATACCAGACTCTTTATTCAAATCGCTATGCGTCTTCTGGGGTATCTGAATTAATTTATAAGGGATAACAGTTCAGGGGCTGTTGTTCCTTATTTTTTTGACTTTAATGTTCTCCGCATTTTGCGGAAATTTAAAAGTTATTTTAAAAATTCGGCGGATTTACATCGCTTACATGCGAAGATATAATGCAGTTATAAAAATTCGACGAGCGGAGGTAACATTATGGCGATTCCTTTTCATGAAGATGAGCTGACTGTAGTAGAAATATCAAAGGCATTCCGAGATGCCAGTGTACCGGTGTTTCATTATCCGATCACCATGAGAGAGGCCTGGAAAAGAATGGCTTTAGACAAAAAACCGGTATGGATGTGTACCGGTGTGGAAACTTTTAGCTTTTATCCGGATATCATTCCCGATAATCGTGCCAGAGGCTATGTCAATGACGGCGGAAGACGTATCAAAGAGGAAGAAAAGGGCGGAAGAGATATGTTCGGCATTGAATGGATTTATGTTCCTGTGGCAGAAGGTTCTATGGAAAAGCCGGGATGTCCCCACTTATTTGAGGATGCCAATGATTGGAAGGCAGCCGTCAAATGGCCGGATATAGATTCCTGGGACTGGGAAGCAAGCAAAAAAGAGAATGCAGAGTTCCTGAAAAATGACCAGTTCCGGTATATAACATTCCTGAATGGTTTTGGTTTTGAGCGTCTCATTTCTTTTATGGGATTTGAAGCGGCTGCCATGGCACTGGTTGACGAGGAGCAGCAGGATGCTTTAAAGGAGCTTTTTGACAGGCTGTCCGATTTATATTGCAGAATCATTGACAAATGCTGTGAGGCATATGATATTGACGGATTCATAATCCATGACGACTGGGGAACCCAGAGAGCGCCGTTTTTTTCTTTTGATACAGGCAGGGAACTGCTCGTTCCTTATATGAAAAAGGTGACGGACCATATCCATGCAAAAGGAAAGGTGGCCGAACTGCACAGCTGCGGTTGTAATGAAATGCAGATTGAAAATTATATTGCCGGCGGATGGGATATATGGGGGCCTATGAGCAATATAAATAATACACAAAGACTTTTTGAAGATTACGGAGATAAGATTATTCTGGGAGTAATGCCGGATCTTTACGATCCGAAGGTTGATTCTGAGGAAACCATCCGTGAAAAGGCGAATGCCTTTGTTCAAAAGTTTTGTTCTGACCCAGATAAAATCTGTATTATCAATCGGTACTTCGGGCCATATCTGCAAGGGGTATATGCAGAGGAACTTTATAAAGCATCTCGTATGAAATATGAAAACTGCTGAAACAGACTTAGGGAGGGGTAAATATGGGTGACGCTATCCGCATTCTTGTTACACTAGTCATGATTGCCATGATCTTGATCATTGTGGCAAGAAAGTATTATACTGCAACAGCTTTTCTTGGTATTGGATTTGTGGTTCTGCTGGTGACAACACTGATAACCGGCCAGAGTGCCATTGCCGAGGGCGGTTCCGGTAACGCGGTTGTAGATGTTTTTGAAGTAATGGCAAATGCTATTACCACATCGCTTGGTTCTACAGGCCTTGTAATTATGGTAGTCATGGGATATGTGGGCTATATGACGCATGTAAAGGCAGCAGAATTGTTCAGCATCGTAGTGGCAAGACCGCTGCGGAAAATAAAACATTCGGAAATATTGATTTTTGCCACTTTTGTGCTGGTCGTAATCGTGAAGCTTGCCATTCCTTCCAGCTCGAGCGAAGTTTCTCTTCTGATAGCAACTGTCTTTCCGGTTTTGATAGCTGTGGGTATCAGTAAAGAGACATCGGCATCCCTTTTAATGGTTGCAACAGCTATTGTCTGGGGGCCTTCCAACACGCTGGCGCTTACTGCTTTTAACGGTGCAGGACTGGAGAATATTTCTATTCCCGTTTATTTTGTGACAAAAGAGATTCTTCCGGTGATTTGTATGATCGTAGTGGGGACCATTGTATTTATTCTTGTGAACAAATACTTTGATAAAAAAGAAGGAGTGCTGGTAAGCCGTTCAGAACTTCCGGAATTAAAGGATGTGAAAGAGCTTGGGATTCCTAAATTCTATGCAGTTTTTCCGGTACTTCCGGTATTACTGGTGATTGTTTTCAGCCCTATTGTACAGCAGTATATTACAATCTCCGTAGTAGCTGCCAATTTTATGTCGTTCCTTTTGGTCATGATCATTGAAATTATCCGGAAACGTAATATACGCCGGACTTTTGAAGATTCCAAGGCTCTTTTTGAAGGAATGGGTAAAGCATTTGTCAGTGTCGTATCTATTCTTATCGGTATCAATGTATTTTCGGCGGCGCTGAATCAGGTGGGTGGTTTGAAAATACTGGCCGGAGCATTTGCGGGCGCCGGGGGAGGGACAATTACCATTGCAGTGATCGGTGCCATTGCGGCATTTATCCTGATAGGTATCGGCAGTTCCATCAGCGGAACACTTCCTTTGTTTTCATCACTGTATGCGGCTTTTGCTGCATCAGAAGGCGAACTGGTCAATATGGTGCGTATCCTGATTTTTGGCGGAAGCCTTGCCAGTGCTGTCAATCCCATTGCGCCTACGACCATGATCGTCAGCGGCGGCTGTAATGTACCTATTACGACAATTATCAAGAGAACCATTATTCCTGCACTGGCATGTCTGCTTACAGAAATGATCGTGTGTATTCTGATTCCCTAAACAGAAGGACGTAAAATTTTCCGGAGGTAAAGTGTTATGAATACAGAAATTCTGATCACGTTGGTCATTCTGCTTTGCGCAGTGGTTTTTTATTCCACAACCTGGATGAATATGACTGCCACATCCCTGCTTATTCTGGCTGCACTTTATCTCTCCGGGATTGTATCTGTATCGGAACTGTTTGTCAATCTGGTAAACAGTTCTACGCTTCTGGTCATCTTTATGTTTATCATCAGTGGTTCGCTTTTGAAATCAGGAGCCTCCGCATTTATCGGAAAATGCCTGCTTTGGCATGCAGTGTCTGAAAAACAGATCGTTATGCGCCTGCTGCTGCTTTCCATGCTGCTGTCTGCATTTTTCAGCAATATGGCAACCGCGGCAGTGGTGGCTACCTTTGCAGTAGGTATAGCGAAATCAAGCAAAGCATACCGTCTTCCCAAAATGACAATGAGCATAGCGGTGGGGAGCATCCTTGGAGGCATGCTTACTATTATAGGTGTTTCCGGGAATGTAATGGTAAGAACATTTTTGGAAGAGGCGGGGGCAGGTACTGTCGGATTCTGGGATTTTGGGAAGATAGGTCTTCCTCTCTGCATTACGGGTTATATTTATATGTATTTTATCGGCTACAGGCTGTCGCCTTCTCAGTCTGTAACGGAGTCTGCCATAAACGACACAGAAAAGCAGGATAATGTATACAGGAAAGGACAATGCATATTTACTTTGATGGTATTTGCATCGGTGGTTATCTGTATGATGTTGGAAAATATAATCCATCTTCCAATCCACATGGCGGCATTTTTCGGAAGTCTGGTACTGATCGTCAGCAGGACGGTAACGGAGAAAGAGGCGTTTTCCTATGTGAATTGGCCTACAACACTTATGTTTGCAAGTCTTCTGACTCTGGGCGCTGCAATTTCCAAGTCCGGAGCAGCCCCTTTGATTTCCGACACTTTTTTGCGGTTGTTTGGGGAGGAGACGAATAAGACATTTATTTTGGTCGTTTTCTTCGTTTTTATTGTGATCATCACGCAGTTTATGTCCAACGGTGCCACGGCAGCCGTTTTTTATCCCATTGGTCTTTCTGTTGCACAGCAGTTGAATGTCAGTCCTGTGGCAGCCCTGATGATGGTCTGTGTGGCAGCGGGCAGCTCTTTTGCAACGCCGATGGCGACACCGCTGAATGCATACTTAATGTCGGTTTCCGGATGTCGTTTTTCTGATTATATGAAAGTAGGAGTACCTTTATTGCTGCTTACAACGATTGTCTGTGTGATTTTGTGTCCTTTGATTTGGCGTATTGGCTGAATCGAAACGCCTCCCCGGGAGTACGGGGAGGCGCCAATATTAATAGTTTTCTTTCCTTACTTCAAAATAACTCTGTGAATACTTGCAGACAGGGCATACCTCAGGTGCCTTTTTCCCCATAACCAAATGTCCGCAGATACGGCATTCCCACATGGTTTCCTCCCCTTTTTCAAATACCTGCTGCATCTCTACATTTTTAAGAAGGGCACGGTAACGCTCTTCATGGGACTTCTCGATTGCGCCTACTCTGCGGAATCGTTCTGCCAATTCCGGGAAGCCTTCTTCTTCGGCGTCTTTGGCCATGCGGTCATACATGTCCGTCCATTCATAGTTTTCTCCTTCGGCTGCTGCCAGCAGATTCTGGGCGGTGTGTCCCAGATGCCCCAGCTCCTGATACCAGATCCGGGCATGCTCCTGTTCATTGCGGGCCGTTTTAAGGAAGATTTCCGATAACTGGTCATAGCCTTCCTGACTTGCAATATTGGCAAAATAGGTGTATTTGTTGCGTGCCTGGCTTTCACCGGCAAAAGCTTCCATCAGGTTTTTCTCTGTTTTCGTTCCGGCATAAGGATTTTCGGATGAAGCCTGTTTTTCTTCGATTTTTTCAAATGCGGTTGCCGGCTGTTTGCACACAGGGCAGGTAAAGCCTTCTGTTAATGGTCCTTCATGTATATAACCACAGATTTTACAGCGATATTTCTCCATTGTTTTTCCTCCCAGATCTTTGCTTCTGTCTATATAGTTTGTATGTAACATTTCTTCTGCCAGCCTGCTGAGCGGCTGGCCGTAAAATTCTCGATACAATTGCTGGATTTCAGCATTGTCATGGCTGTTGCGCAGCTTCATCTCATCATCGCGCTTATATAATCCGGCAATCCGTTCTTTGCGCAGTTCGTCTCCCTTTAACAAAGTTCCCTTTGGCTGACCGCCGCCGCCGATGCAGCCGCCCGGACAGGTCATGACTTCGATAAAATGATAGGTTTGTCCGCTGCTGCGCCATTTTCGGATGAATTCTGTGGCTGCCTTTGTGCCAAAGATGACAACAGCTTTTAATTTGAGCGGGCCGATGGTCACTTCTGCTTCTTTTACGGATTCCATACCGCGGACGGGTTTTAGATTATAAAAATCAGCAGGGGCGGGATTGCCTGTAATGAACTGATGGGCAGTGCGCAGAGCAGCCTCCATGACACCTCCTGTATTTCCGAATATGACACCTGCGCCGGAGGCCTCCCCCATAAAGGAATCGTAGTCTGAGTCTTTCAGGGACGCAAAATCAATGTTCTCTTCTTTCGCCCATTTTGCCAGTTCCCTGGTGGTGATCACATAGTCCATATCGCGCATATCCTCAATATCAAGATATTTGGAGGCTGCGTTCATTTCCCCGCGGCGGATCTCGAATTTCTTGGCAGTACAGGGGGTGACAGCTACATTGACGATTTTTGCCGGGTCCAGCCCCATTTTTTTCGCAAAATAAGTTTTGACTGTGGGACCCTGCATACCGATAGGACTCTTGGATGAAGAGATATGTGCCAGGATATCCGGATGATAGGTTTCTGCGTATTTTACCCAAGAAGGGCAGCAGCTTGTGAACTGGGGGAGAGGCGCAGTCTTCTTTGTAACACGCTCAATTAACTCACTGGCTTCCTCCATGATTGTCAGGTCGGCTGCAAAATTGGTGTCTAATACATAATCACCACCCAATTTCCGCAGTAAAGCGATCATTTTTCCCTGTACAAAACTTCCGCCGGACAGATCAAATTCTTCCCCTAAAGCGATTCTTACGGAGGGGGAGGTGTTGAAAATGACAATTTTATCCGGATCAGCGATTGCATTTCTTACATCCTGGTATTCATATTTTTCGGTGATACTGGAGACAGGACAGACATTTGCGCACTGACCGCAGTTGATACAGACTGCCCGGTTGTTCGTATCTTCTAATTCGTAGGTATCATGAACACCTATATAATCTGTGCAGATGATCTTGCACTGTCCGCATTTTATGCACAGCGATTCGTCACGCATAATGGATGGGTTATCCGGCTCGATGGGGACACGCACACTCTTTGGTAAATGATTCATGGAAACCTCCTTTGATAAATGATAATTGTTACTGTTATTATTATATTATACCAAAATTATCCAGTTTGTCAATGAAAATGGATAAAATTAGTTAGGTAAAAGTGAACGCTGAAAAGCGCTTGCTTTTTAAGCGGGTTATTGTATACTACTTTATAAAGTCGTACATAACAGATAAACTTTTAAAACCCAAAAGAGGAGAATGCAAATGAATACAAAAATTTTTCAGGAGGCCATGGAAATACAGGAGGAATTGACAAAATGGAGACATGAGCTGCATAAGATACCGGAAATCGGTCTTGTACTTCCAAAGACCAGTGCCTTTGTTCAGAAAAAGCTGGAGGAATTTCAAATTCCTTTTGAGACGAAAGTAGAAGGAAATTGTGTTGTGGGATGTCTGGGAAAGGGAGAGCAGTGTCTGATGCTCCGGGCAGATATGGATGGGCTGCCTATGCAGGAGGAGACAGGACTGCCTTACGCCTCAGAGAATGGGAATATGCATGCCTGCGGTCATGATCTGCACACAGCAGCCCTTCTGGGAGCAGCAAAATTGCTGAAAGTGCATGAGAGGGAACTGAAAGGATGCATCAAGCTTTTATTCCAGCCTGCGGAAGAAACTTTTCTCGGAGCAGAGGCAGCCATACATGACGGTGTATTGGAAAATCCTAAAGTGGATGCAGCGGTTGGTCTCCATGTAGCCTCCGAGTTTCCGGTAGGTGTTGTGGCATATGGAACACAGGAATACGCTTCTGTCTATGGATTTAAGATCATACTGACAGGAAAGGGAACTCATGGAGCCATGCCGCAGAATGGTATCGATCCTATCAACGCAGGGGTCCACATTTACCTGGCTCTGCAGGAATTGATGGCGCGTGAGTGTGATCCTGCGGAAGAGGCGGCGCTGACGATCGGACAGTTTATCGCCGGAAATGCAGCGAATGTGATTCCTGAGCAGGCAGTCCTCCAGGGTACGCTCCGGACATTTGATGAAAAAACGCATGTACAGATGATCCGGCGCATTGAAGAAGTTGTCAGCGGGGTAGCGGCCACTTACCGTGTCCGGGCTGAAATTGAAGTGCTCAGTGATGTTCCGGTCCTCAACTGTGAGGAATCACAAAATGAACATTTTGCCAAAGCGTTTAAGGAAATGTCTCCGGAGCTGAAAATCTTCCCCGATGTTCATACCATGGGCTCCGAGGATTTTGCATTCTACGCACAAAAAGTACCCTCCTCCTATTTTATGGTGGGAGCAAAGCAGGAGGAGACTGCTATATCCTATGCGCATCATAATCCAAAAGTCTGCTTCAGTGATAAAGCGCTTCCCATAGCGGCATCCATCTATGCCTGCGCTGCGCTGAACTGGCAGATTGAGTAAGAGAAGCTAACCGTTTCCCCATTTCAAACACCGTTTGGCGGACAATGAGATGACATGCAAAAAGCTGCCGGGCTCTCCGAAAAAGAGCGGCAGCTTTTTGCTATTTTATAAAGGTTTATTCTGATTTGCGACTACCGCCGGTTTTTAAAACATTCCGGCCGCTATATGTACAAGCAGTGCCGCAATCCAGGCGATCACGCATTGCCCGGCAACAACTGCACAGGCCCATTTTCCGCCAAGTTCCCTTTTGATGGAGGCAACCGCCGCTACGCACGGCGTATACAACAGACAGAAGACAAGAAGAGCAGCTGCGCCTGCGGTTGTCAGTGTGCCGAGCAGCATATCTGTCCTGCCAAAAAGAACGGTCAGCGTAGAAACAACGCTTTCTTTTGCCATAAATCCACTGACCAGAGCTGTGGAAATCCTCCAGTCTCCAAACCCAAGGGGTGAAAAAACAGGAGCGATCACACCGGCAATGGCAGCAAGAATACTGTCTTTGGAGTCTGAGACCATATTCAGACTCATATCAAAGCTCTGCAGGAACCAGATGATAATGGTTGCAATAAAAATAACGGTAAAAGCCCTTTCAAGAAAATCCTTTGCTTTCTCCCAGAGCAGCTGTCCCACGTTTTTTGCTCCCGGCATGCGGTAATTGGGAAGCTCCATCACAAAAGGAACCGGTTCTCCCCTGAACATGGTACTCTTAAAAAGCAATGCCATCAGTATGCCTGTCAAAATCCCGAACACATACAATCCGATCATTACAAGCGCTGCCCGATCCGGGAAAAATGCCTCTGTAAAAAACGCATATATGGGGAGCTTTGCAGTACAGCTCATAAACGGGGTCAGTAAAATGGTCATCTTCCGGTCTCTCTCTGAAGACAGAGTCCGGCTGGCCATCACGCCGGGAACCGTACAGCCGAATCCGATCAGCATGGGAACGATACTTCTGCCGGATAAGCCGAGTTTACGCAGAAGCTTATCCATAATAAACGCAACTCTTGCCATATAGCCGCTGTCCTCCAGAAGGGACAGAAAGAAAAACAGAGTCACAATGATGGGAAGAAAGCTTAGCACGCCTCCCACACCGCTGAAGATACCGTCAATGATAAGAGAGTGTACAGCTTCATTTACGTGTGCTGCCGTCATGGCGCTGTCTGCAAGTTGTGTCATCCATGTGATCACCGCTTCCAGCGCACCCTGAAGCCATGCGCCTATCACATTGAAGGTCAGCCAGAAGACCACAGCCATGATTCCGATAAAAGAGGGAATCCCTGTGTATTTTCCGGTAAGTATGCGGTCCATTCTTTTGCTCCGCAGCCGTTCCCTGCTTTCTTTTGGTTTCATGACTGCTGTGTCACAGGCGCGGTTAATATAGGCAAAACGCATGTCCGCCACTGCCGAGGCGCGGTCCATCCCTGTCTCTTCCTCTGTCTGGATCACAATGTGTTCCAGCATTTCCTTTTCATTCCGGCTTAAATCAAGCTGCTCCAGAATCCGGTTATCGCCTTCCATGATTTTGCTGGCTGCAAAACGTATGGGAATGTTTTCGGTCCTGGCGTGGTCTTCGATCAGATGCATCACTGCGTGGAGTCCTCTGTGAATGCCGCTTCCGGTGTCTGCGCAGAAATCTGTTTTGGCAGGAGCTTCCTGATATTTGGCAACATGGACTGCATGTTTTACCAGTTCTTCGATGCCTTCTCCCTTAGATGCGGAAATGGGCACTACCGGCACACCCAGAAATGCTTCCATATCATTGACCTTCACGGAACCGCCGTTCTCCAACAGTTCATCCATCATGTTTAACGCTACGACCATGGGCATGTTTAACTCCATCAACTGCATGGTCAGATACAGGTTGCGCTCCATATTGGTGGAATCCACGATATTGATGATTCCTTTTGGTCTGTCTTTCAACAGAAATTCCCTTGTCACAATTTCTTCGCTGCTGTAAGGCGACATGGAATAGATACCCGGGAGGTCTGTGATCCGTGTGTTTTTATGGCCTTTTATCACCCCGTCTTTTCGGTCTACGGTAACACCGGGAAAATTTCCCACATGCTGATTGGAGCCGGTCAGCTGATTAAACAAGGTGGTCTTGCCGCAGTTCTGGTTGCCCACAAGCGCAAAGGTAAGGATTTCACTGTCCGGAAGGGGATTTTCCTGCTCTTTTGCGTGGTATTTTCCGCCTTCTCCGTATCCGGGATGGGGTGCTTCCGTGATCTTTATTTTTTCCTCTTCTTTTTCAGAAGTGCGGTGGATTTCTTCTACCTGGATTTTTTCCGCGTCATCAAGCCGGATGGTCAGTTCGTATCCGTGGAGCTTTAATTCGATGGGGTCTCCCATGGGTGCGTATTTGACAACCGTTACCTCCGTCCCCTGAATCAGTCCCATATCCAGAAAATGCTGGCGCAGCGCCCCGCTTCCGCCGACAGAATGTATAATGGCTGTTTTTCCAATCTTCAGTTCTTTTAAAGTCATTTCGTTTCTCCTTATGTTAGCGTCTTCTAACTTTATGTTCCTACTATATTTCAGCGGCTTTGTTTGGTCAACTGATTCCGGTGTCATCCTTCCATTTGGGTAAAAAGTATTTCCGATTGGATTAATATTATATTTTTTCTCATAAAAATCAGATGACGGAATAAAAACCATATGGTAGAATTGAGCCTGAGAATACGAGGGAAAGAGGAGAGATTATGAAAGATAGTTTAGAGGTCCTTCCCGGGATTGAATTGTCTGTCATCCATTTTCATTCTGAAAGGTTCACCATGCACCATGAGCTGTTTTCTGATGTTCTGGAGGTAAATTATTGCCATAGAGGAAGGATCGGATGGGATATGAGGGACGGTTCCTCTGTCTTTTTAGGCGCCGGTGATCTGGAAATCCACACAATGGACTGCTGTGCTGACTCCACGATCACTCTGCCCCTGGGAGGCTATGAAGGGATTACCGTTCTGTTCGATATGGAAGTTCTGGAAGATCATGTTCCGGAATTGCTCAAGGATGCCGGCCTGAATGGCAGGGCACTTTTGAAGAAGCTCTGTCCCGGGCAGACACCGCTGTCCCTGCCTGCAAGTCCTGAAATCTCCGGCATTTTTTCCTGCCTTTTTGAAGTTCCCCAAAAGCTGCTGCCTTCCTACTACAGGATCAAAATGCTGGAGCTTTTACTTTACCTGGAGCAGCTTAAACCGTCCCATGTGAACAGGCTGACATCCTATCAGTCAGAATTAACGGTTCTGATCCGGGAAATCCATGATTTTATAACCGCTGACTTATCAAAGCGATTTACCATAGAGGAATTGTCAAAAAAATATCTGATCAATACCACCACTCTGAAAAAGATTTTCAAAGCTGTGTATGAGAAACCCATAGCTGCTTATATGAAAGAGTACCGCATCCGCCAGGCCATGCTCCTGCTTTCTCAGACGGATGACAGCATGGCGGATATTGCCGGGCAGGTAGGATATGTGAATCAGGGAAAATTTACGCAGGCTTTTAAAGAGCAGACGCAGATGCTTCCAACGGAATATAGAAAACGCTGCCGGTTACGCAAAGTGGGGCGTGCAGATTGTCGAAATGAATTTTCAAACACACTCTAGATTAGAAATGATCTTGTTGTCGAAAATCTTAAGTATGATTTGAAACGGATATCTGCTATACTTATAAAAAAGATGCTGTTCAAAACAGGACGAACGGATGAAAGATGCTGGCGTGTATATGCGCTGATAGTAGGATAAGGAGCGTACGCGATAGATGGATATCAGAAAAAAGAAGCTTCCAATCGGGATTGAAGACTTTGAAAAGCTCCGCAAGGAAGATTTTTACTATATCGATAAAACAGGACTTATCAAAGAACTTTTGAATAATTGGGGGGAAGTGAACCTATTCACTCGCCCAAGGAGATTTGGAAAGTCTCTGAACATGAGTATGCTGAAATGTTTTTTTGAGCCGGAAAGTGATAAAAACATTTTTGAAGATTTGGAAATAGGCAGAGACAGAGAGTTATGTGAAAAGTATATGGGAAAATTTCCGGTGATATCTGTGTCACTAAAGGGTATCAATGCGGATTCCTATGAGAAAGCCTGCAGGATGGCAGCTCAGATCATAAATGGAGAAGCCAGGAGATTACAGTATCTCCTGGAAAGCAATCAACTTACACAATACGACAAAGATGCTTTTTCTGTACTGCTGAGAGATGATATGGATGAGCCGTCCTTATGTTATTCTTTGAAAACTCTGTCAGAACTTCTCCAAAAGCACCATGACAGTAAAGTGATCCTTCTGATTGATGAGTATGATGTGCCGTTGGCAAAAGCCTTTGAACAGGGATTTTATGACCAGATGGTTCTGCTGATTCGTAATCTCTTTGAACAGGTGCTGAAGACAAACAGCAGCCTGCAGTTTGCGGTACTGTCCGGATGTATGCGTATCTCAAAGGAAAGTATTTTTACTGGTCTTAATAACCTGAGGGTATTGTCTGTAGCGGATGTGGATTTTGATGAGTATTATGGGTTTACAGATGAAGAAGTAAGAAATTTGCTGGAATATTATCAGCTCTCATCCAGCTATGGCACTATTAAGGAATGGTATGACGGATATCGGTTTGGCAGCGTGGAGGTATATTGTCCGTGGGATGTGATTTGTTATTGCAGTAAGCTCCGCACAGATAGGGACGCCCGGCCGGAGAATTACTGGTCCAATACCAGCAGCAATGATGCGGTGAGACATTTTCTTCAGGAATCGGATAAAGGTACAACGAAACGAGAGATTGAAAGGCTGGTCGCCGGAGAGGTGATTGCAAAGGAAATTCATCAGGAACTTACATATAAAGATATGTATGATTCCGTTGAGAATATATGGAGCGTTCTGTTCACCACTGGTTATCTCACACAGAGAGGAAAGCCGGAGGGGAACAGTTTGCAGTTAGCTATTCCCAATATGGAAATCCGAAAAATATTCACAACTCAGATAATGGATTATTTTAAACAAAGCGTTCAGAAGAATGGAAAAGCTTTGGATAAATTCTGTGAAGCCTTGAAAAATGGAGATGCAGGCGGTGTTGAGAAACAGTTGAATGAATATTTAAGGAAAACGATCAGCATCCGGGATACTTTTGTCAAAAAACAGATGAAAGAAAACTTTTATCATGGTATTTTGTTAGGACTTTTGGGGTTCAAAGACAGCTGGAGTGTTTCTTCCAACAAGGAATCAGGAGATGGATACAGCGATATCCTTGTGGAGATTGAGGAAGAAAGTATCGGAATCGTGCTGGAAGTCAAATATCCGGAGGATGGCAATCTGGAGGCAGGCTGCAGGGCGGCCTTAGAACAGATAGAAAAGAAAGGGTATGTGGAAGAACTTCGTGATGAAGGCATGGAACAGATTTTGAAATACGGGATTGCATGTTACAAGAAACGCTGCGGTGTTATGCTTGCAGTGACCGGACAGGATTAAGTTTGAGATAAATAAAGATAGCAGCAAAAGTGTATAATAGTTTATAAAAAGGTTTGCAAGATGGTGTTTATTAACCAAGTTGCAAACCTTTTTAATTGTATTTTTCTAAGTGATTTCCGTTATAAATCAAGAATCAAAGAAGTCGATACATCCTTTTGTAACACCTAATTCGTATTCTAACATAGATGACAGTACTGCCAGTTTACGTTTTATCTGTTCAGGTCTCCAACTGAATATTCCGGGATCTAATAAAAAACAAAAAGCAGATAAAATAGTTTCACTTACCTCAAGAGGATAAGTACAATGAAATATTCCCTCCTCATTACCTTGCTGGATTATTTGCGCAATGATTGGGGAAAGACTGACTAAAATTTTTGCCAAAGATTTCTGATGTATATATGCATTTTGTGGTTTATGCAGATAGGCATCTAAATCTGTTGATATAATAGAACTTCGGTAATGTGTATATAAATGTTTTAATTTTTCAATAGCATTTTCTCCATTTTGCGAAGCAATTTTTTGACAGTCATCAATGATATCTTGATAAGTCCGTTCTACTAAGGCGTCAAAAACTTCTTCTTTGGACTTAAAATAATAATACATTCCACCCTTTGCGATTCCGGCTTTTTTTGCTATATCTCTGACAGAACAGCTTTCGCCTTTTTTTTCTGCCAGTAATTCCAGCATAGTATCTAAGATTAAATCTTTCTTTTCCATAGAATCACCACCTTTAGAAAAGATTATATCATAATCTGTCCTACTTGAACAGCGGTCAAATTTGTGTTATGATGATGTTGAACGGTGGTCAAAAAATAAAGGGGGAGTAAAAAATGGTGGAAACAATTATTTTTTTAGGGTTATTCGGTTGTATGCTTATTCTCGTAGTAGCTGAGATTTTTTTGGGAATTAGCTGGTTATTGAGGAAACGAAAAAAATCATCATCTATAAAAAACCGAGGACGTTTAAAAAGAAACGCTATTTTATTAATTGTAACAGTTATATTAATGGGGGGTCTTATGCTATATAGTCAAATAACCGTAAGTACACCCAAAATAAAAGATAAAAACGGAAAGATAATGGATCATAGTATTGCAAAATTAGAGAGTGTTGATTTAAACAATAGAAGAGAGTGGATAAGTATTCGTGGACAAGATAAAGAAAATCCGGTTCTTCTTTTTTTGGCGGGCGGTCCGGGTGGTTCACAAATGGCTGCGGTCAGGCACGAACTTTCAGAACTGGAAAAGCATTTTGTAGTAGTTGTTTGGGACCAGCCCGGTTCTGGTAAATCATTTTCGGTTGGAAACGAAAAACTGACTGTGGATACTTATATTAAAGATGGATTAGCTTTAACAGAATATCTTCGTAAACAATTCGATCAAGATAAAATATATCTGGTTGGCGAATCTTGGGGAAGTGCGCTTGGAGTATTCCTTGCATCTGAATCACCTAACTATTATCATGCCGTGATTGGAACAGGACAAATGGTTGATTTTCTGGAAACAGAGAATTTAGATTATGATAAAGCATTTGAAATTGCAGAAGAAAAAGGAGATACAGATAAAATCAAGAAATTAAAAGAAAATGGCCGTCCTCCTTATTTTGGTTCAGATGTTACATGGAAAAGTGCTGAATATTTAAACTACCTTTCATCATATATGAGCAGTAATCCCGAGATTCAAAATGGGGGCTATCATACTTTCCGTGATATATTTTCGTCCGAATATAGTATAATTGATAAAATCAATTATTTACGTGGCATTGTAACCACCTTTAATCATGTTTACCCACAATTATACGATATGGATTTACGCAGAGATTATTCAAGTATCAATGTGCCGGTTTACTTTTTTCTGGGCAGACATGATATTAATGCACCTACTTCTTTAGCAGAAGATTACTTGAATATTTTGGAAGCTCCCCACAAGGAAATTGTATGGTATGAATATTCAGGACACAGTCCATGGATAAACGAAAGCGATAAATTTGTTTCTGAACTGCTTTCAATACGAAATAAGGCAGGTGTTTAAGTATGGAAAACAGGTGCATGTTCGGTATATCGGGCGAAGACACATTTGATGCTTCGCAATGTGCCGGCACTGTTGATAAACTATGGGCTGACAAGTATGCTCCTGCAGGCAGAAAAGAAATGACTTTATTGTATGCTTATGATAAAATATGACTAACCGACAGACAGAAATTTTGAGAGGAGCGATTATTTTGAAAATGCCCATAGAGAATATAGATACCAGTATGTTCGCTCCTTGCGGAATGAATTGTAAAGTTTGCTACAAGCACTGTTACCACAAAAAGCCATGTGCAGGGTGCTTGAACAGTGACAAGGGAAAACCGGAGCATTGCCGTAAATGTAAGATAAAGGATTGTATCAAGATCAAAGAATTATCTTATTGCTTTGAGTGTTCTGATTATCCGTGTAAGCTGATAAGGAATCTTGAAAAAAGTTATAACAAGAGGTATCAGGCAAGCCTTATGGATAACAGCGAATTTGTTCGACAATATGGTTTGGAAAAATTCATGGAGAAACAGAAAGAAAAATATACCTGCTCTAAATGCGGTGGTATTATCTCCATCCATGATAGAGAATGCAGTGAATGTCAAGAAAAAGTAAAGTAGAGGTATTGACCTTTCGTTGAGTTCGGGGTTTATAGTCATTACAGAATCTATTCTAAGAACAGGAGGCAGGTTATATGACGATTAAAGAGGCGTCTGAAAAACAGGTATATCGGTTGACAATCTCCGCTACTATGAGAGGATAGGGCTGATTCCGGAAGTGCCGAGAAATGCTTCGGGAATCAGGAATTATGATGACGCAGCTTTGAACTGGATCGATTTTGTAATGCGTTTTAAAAAGGCAGGAATGGCTCTGGAGGCAATCCGTGAATATGTCCAGCTTGCGTCGGAAGGGGAAAGCACCATATGACCAGAAATGCGGACCGATCACAATGGTAATAAGGGGTATCTTATTTTGTTGACCACGTTGTTCCCGCCGGGGAAGAAAATCCACACCGCAGGCCGGAATCTATCCTCCGGTGCGTCAGATCCTTAAGATACGGCTAATGCCTTCCTTCGTTATAGTTATCCGCTGACGAAATATAATGTGTTTTCCGTTTTAGACGATAATCAAAGTAAGCGGCAAAAAAAGCCATGACAACAAAGGTAAGGCATTTCGTTATTAAGGCAGGTATGGGTATTGAAATACCTGCGGACAGTTGGAAAAAAGTCTGAACAGGGAGCATAATACCAACACACATACATATTTTAAAAATCATTCGGAGAAAAACATATCCGATAAAATCTCCATGTCTGACTAAATAATATGTAATGAATATTAAGGGACTTATAATGCCCATATCGAGTACATATGTGATTTCCGTTGTGTATACTTCAATCAATTCCAGCGATGTTCCTTTTGCAATGGATATTATAATATCGGGAAGCCATGCAGCAAACAGTGATATGCCTGCCGCCAGTAAAAATACCTTCATTCCTTTTGTAAAAGGATATGAGCAGACCTTTCCCTGCCGGACACCGGCTGCATGCAATTTTGCAAATAATACACTTACGCTGAAAGAGCACATACCAAATAGTGCGATATATATTAAATGTAAACGGTTATAGGTAACACCAAAGGCCAGACTTGCAGAATAGTAAAGCAGCAAACTGATAATTCCAAAACTGCGTATATCATATTCCATACTCTGTTTTTTCTTTGCTTTAAAAAAAGTGACAATTGACAGCGGAACAACAAATAACAGGATTGTAAAATCAGAGCCAATAAAAATAGGTGCTTTAAAATAAGAATCATGAGCATAGATACCGGCTCCCCACATTTGTACTTTCTGGCCATATTGATTCACAAACTCATAGGAAAATGAAGTATGAAAAGAACATACACCTAAAATTGTTACAATCAACAGCAGCAGAATTATGAGTACATCTAAATACTTAATGATTGGTTTCGTATTATCCATATCTTTACCTGTCCTTCCCATAAGTTTCAAAACAACCGAGTAATTTTTCAAGAGCATAAATGAAACTGTCAATTTCATTGACTGAAAATGATGAAAATAATCGGTTGGCTTCACAAGCAGTGGGTTCATTATTTTCAGCAAAATACTGATATGCTTTTTCTGTCAGTTCAACTTTTAAAGCCCTCGCATCTTTCTTGGATTTTCCAATCATCACATATCCCTTGTTTTCCAATGGCACCAGCATTTTTTTGACATTTTGTCTTGTGGTTCCTACAAATTCAGCAATATTATTGAGATTCTTATCCTGGAGTTCCATTTTAGAAATCATCATCAGCAAGAACCATTGCTTGAAAGTGATATCAGGGAATATAGAATCCCCAAACAGTGTTATTTTATTTGAAAGCAAAGAAATACTTCCGATTATAAACTCTTCTTTTTCTGTTCTGTTCATAAACACGCCTCCGATATGCAACTGGTTACCTATTCATTATATGCAACTAGTTGCACAAAGTCAAGACTTATATAATAAAACCATTTAGCTGACTTTATATTGAATATTGTGTCATCTTCCGGTGTGGGAACACAATACAGTTTAAACATGGAGAAAACAGACAGCAGAACCGTAAGAATATTCATTGGTAAATGTAACGCAATCGGATGAAAATAAGCTCTGTATATGTTATCATAGAGTTAGCCGTATCAAGGGCAGTATGCCGGAAAAGGAAGAGATAACAGAGGCAAGATACCCCGGTTGGAGAAGGAGAATTTCAGAATGAAAGAAATTATTAACTTTATTGAGGCGAATGTGAATGGCAGAACGCTGTTTACAGAGGAACTGATTTACAAATTGGAAAACGGTGCGCTGCAGGGCGTATACTCGGATCAAATATCTTTTTCTAATCTGAAATATTCTCAAAGTGGATTTCAGTTGGATATGTTTATCATATCAAATGAGAAAATATGGCTTATGGGAGAGGATGGCCAACGGGAGGAACTGCGAAAGGATTTTAGTGCGGTATCCTTGTTCCGATTTGAATTGGCAGAACGGAAGAGCACGAATGCTGTGACCGGATTTTTTCGGTTTGTTTCAGCTTCAGGAAAAAGTGTGGCGGCAGAGGCTGTGGTAAGTGGGATTTATGATGTCCGTCTTGAAGATAATGTGCTGAAATTATCAGAAGATCAGGTGCTGTATCGGGATCAGCCCATACAAGGTGAGCGCTTCAAACCTGTGGCGTTTCAAGCGGAACATCGTTTTTATAATGAAGACGGAAAACTGCACTATGAATACAATGGCAGATGTTTTGATGTGCACACAGAAACAATGCAGCGCAGCCGGAGTTCCGATACCTTTCCCCCGTTTCTTTCAGTCGAAAAGTAAACGGAGGCATTGTCAGACAATATTAACTTGCAGAACAGGAAAATCGTGGAGGCAGCAGGATGAGAAAATGTATTAGATGTGAGGTTGAACTAAAAGAGAATTTTGATGTAAAAGTGGAAGGCGCGGCATATGGACTAAAAATAACAAAGCCCGGTATTTTTAAAGAAACTCTGGGTAAGGTACATTGTGCAGTATGCCCGTCCTGCGGATACATTGAGTTTTATTTGGATGATCCTTCTAAAATATCAGAAAGTTAAATATCCGTGAGAACAGGTGCATAGCAGACTTATAAATGCGAAGACAGCAGCGAAGAAGATTTTGGAACACTGCCAATAACAGTTTCGTGTGGGTTCACATTGTTTGATTCCGAAAACAGCCGCTATGATCTTTATAGAAAACCATGATATAAAAGCGGAAATTCGGGAAGGATGGAAAGCAATGAGGAAAATGTGGAAGTTCATTTGAGCTGTCGGCATTATAGAACATAAGGTGTAGCGAAAATGGGTAAATTGTGAAAGGGGCAATAGATGATTGGAATATATTTTAGCGGAACGGGAAACTCGAAATATTGTATTGAGAAGTTTCTACAGGAATATGATTCGGGAGCAGAGGCGTTCAGTATTGAAAATGAAGAACTGCTCATAAAAATCAGAGAACATGAGGATCTCGTATTCAGTTATCCCGTACAGTTCAGTAATCTTCCGAAAATCGTGAAAGATTTTGTGGATCAGCATCATCAGCTGTGGAAGAACAAGCGGGTTTTTGTCATTGCAACAATGGGCCTGTTCAGCGGTGACGGAGCCGGCTTGCTGGCACGTATGTTACATCAGCACGGTGCTGTGATCACTGGTGGGCTGCATTTGAAAATGCCGGACAGTATCAGCGACGAAAAAGCACTCAAACGTTCAATTGAGAAAAACAGGCATCTTGTTGCAGATGCGGGAAAAAAGGCCGCTGAAGCCGCATACAAAACAAAGAATGGAACTCCGCCTCAGGAGGGCATCGGACCCTTTTATCATCTGGCAGGCCTATTTGGACAACGGCTTTACTTTTATAACCGGACAAAGCACTATACAGATCAATTGAAAATAAATACTCATAAATGTACCGGCTGCGGACTATGCGCGGCAGTGTGTCCCATGAAAAACATTACTCTGGTGGATGGCAGAGCTAAGTCGGGTAATCAATGCACAATGTGCTATCGCTGCATCAACCGCTGCCCCAGACAGGCCATCACATTGTTGGGAAAACGCGTTGTAGAGCAATGCAGGATAGAGAACTATCTCTGATAGAAAGCGTATCTCCTACAGCGGAATAGAAGTATGAGCCATGAAGCTATAGAAGTGATTTTCAGGTTAACCGGTTGAATATTTGAAAGTGTGAGGATAAAATATGTTCCATGATAAGAGAAGTAAAAAAGTTGTTTTTATTGCACATTGCCTTTTAAACCAAAATTCTATTTCCGATGGAACGGCGGTATATCCGGCAGCATTTAAAGAGGTTATTGATTTTTTCTTAAATTCTGATGTTGGTATCGTCCAAATGCCTTGTCCGGAGTTTTGCTGTTTAGGACTTGACAGGGGAAATATCTACGGAGCAGATAGTCCGGTAGTGGTAGAGAATACAAGAATACGTTCAGCAATGAAAAATGACAGCTTGAATATAAAACTGGCAGGGCTGGCAGATCTTGTAGTACAACAAATTGTGGAGTATAAAAAATACGGATTTGAAGTTATCGGCATGATTGGGGCAAACCGATCTCCAAATTGTGGTATAGACACAACATCAGACTATAATGCAGAAATCAATGGAATGGGGTTATTTGTAGAAAAAATTGTTAAGCGGCTTTCGGAAGAGAACATATCTGTTCCTATGATAGGTATAAAAGGAACTGACAACATTCGGGAAAAACTTCAGCAGTTAATATAGGAATAGTGTTGCATGCTATTGCCATGCAGAAAAAGAATGAAAATGTGATCTCAATTGCTGCCTTTTTGACCAATTCTAATATTTCTTCAATATCTCATCTGCTTGTTTGCACAAGGTCATTCCTTCTTCTGTCAGAGTGACCTTTCGTGAATCGTTTGTTCCCCATATCAGAAACTGCTTGCCAAATTCCTCCTCCATATTTTTAATTTATGTCGAAAGTATTGAAAGTGCTGGCTGGGAGAGGAAGCGATGCAGCTGTCCTTACAATACTCTATTTTCTTGCTATCTCCAGAAAATCATGAAGTATCCGTAATTCCATCTGGAAATTTCCTTTACAATTAGATTTATAATACATTAACACAAAATAGTATAGGTTTTAACTATAACAATCAATATAATATAAGTATTGGCTATTTTATTATTTACAGATTATACTGATATGGAGAACAGAATTTGCCGTATATTGCCTGAAAGATCAGAGAGAAGGTGACGATAGTAGAATGATAAATCTTGAGACCAGAGAAACAGTTGTTCAAAATCTCAAAGATGCGGGATGCAGTATAGATATGATTGAATATTTCATGAAATGCTATGACTCGGAAAATTTGAGTGAACAGCTGTTTTTACTGGAAAAACACAGAAAGCAGCTTCTAAGCAAGGTACATAAAGAGGAAGAACATATCTCCTGTCTGGATTACCTTGTTTACCAGCTGAAAAAATAAACAGCTTATAGAGTGAGTAGAAAGAAGGGCATTTATGAATATCTTAGTGTTGAACGGCAGCCCCAGAAAGAATGGGAATACTGCCGCATTGGTCTCGGCTTTCTTAGAAGGAGCGGCAGAGAAACATCACAATATCACAGTTATCCCGGTCTGCAGCAAACATATATCCGGATGTCTGGCATGTGAATACTGCCATACAAAAGGAAACGGAGTCTGTATACAGAAGGATGATATGCAGGAGATCTATCCCCTTTTATCAGAAGCTGAAATGATCGTACTGGCATCCCCTGTTTATTACCACAGCTTTACCGGACAGCTGCAATGCGCCATTAACCGCATCTATGCCTTAGATAAACCAAAGAACCTGAAAAAAGCGGCGCTGATTTTAAGCTCCGGCAGCGACAAGGTTTATGACGGAGCAGTCTATGAATATGAGAATTCATTTCTGGATTATCTGAATTTGAAAAATATGGGAATCTTTACGGCATTTGACAAGCAGAATAAATCCGAAGAGAAGTTGGACGAATTAAGAGCGTTTGGAAGAAGCTTGTAAACAGGAATTCGGCAGATTAAAAAAGGAGCTTTGAATATTATGGAAGCAAAAATGTTAGATGGAAAAGTGGCAATGATTACCGGGGCAAGTTATGGAATGGGGCAGTCTATGGCGGAACTGTTTGCCGAAGAAGGCGCCAGTGTTGTGCTCACTGCCAGAGGAAGAGAAAAACTGGATCAGGTAGTAGAAGGAATACGTCCACAAAAGGGGCACTCAATACCCTGACAAAAAATGTTGCTATGAGGCTGGTGGATACCAATATCAGATGCAATGCGGTGGCTCCGGGGGCAACGGTTACGCCGGCGCATCTGGCAAACAGGGCTGGTGAGCAGCCGGGCGGAGCAAAAATGCTGGAATACAGCGGACATTATGTGTATTTTCCGGGACCGGAATGCGACCCTTTGGATCAGGCGTATGCCTGTTTATATCTTGCGAGCAAAATGGGAAAAGCAGTCCGGGGACAGGTGCTGCAGGTCTGCAATGGGGCATTTCTATAAAATTGGCATTTCCGTGATGAAGCTCAGGTTCCGCCCTTTTGTATTGACCGGGCGGCCAAGGCAGAGCACAGAGCCGATTCCGTACACCACTATAAATGCCCGGAAAAGGTCTGCTCTGCCGGAATCAGGAGGATGGATATGAAAAGAATGATAATTTTAATCGCTGTAATATTCCTGCTGCTTGGGATGACCGGATGCGGGAATTCAAACAGCACGGGAATCCCGTATAACACATCCGCGGATCCGGCACAGCAGGACAATCCGGAAAATCATAAAGCAGTTGAAAAAAATGATATACAGCAGACGGAACAGAATGAAAGCGGACCAACAGACAAAGAGGAGAACAATACTATGAAAATATCTGTAAAATCAGCGAATTATGAAATGATTTATGAACTGAACAACAGTCAGGCTGCCAAAGCATTGTATGCACAGCTGCCGCTGACAATGGAAGTGAAGCCTTTCAGCAGCAATGAAATGACTTTTTATCCTACGCAGAAGCTGGATACATCGGGTACCCCGTTAAGCGGTGGTGAAACTGGGTCTTTGTCCTACTACGAACCGTGGGGAGATGTAGTGATGTTCTATGCTCCCTGTGACCCGAACAGCAGCCTGTATGAGCTTGGAACTATTCTCTCCGGTAAAGAGGATATTGATAAACTGAATGGTACCATTACAATTTCAGTTTATAAGGAATAGGATATCCCTTCCGATTCGGAAACCGTGACATCGGAAAAGGCCGGGGAAGTCTATTACTCGGACCCTAACCGTATTGTATTGTTTTACCGGGACGCTGAAATTACGGGAGAATATACCAGGATAGGGACATTTGATGCAACGGATGACTTTGTGACCGCGGTAGAAGAAAAACAAAATGATAATATTTCAAAATAAAAGGAGAGACAGGAAATGAAAGAAATCAGACAGGAGTATCTAACAGGGGAACGTGCACTTTTTAATGGTGAGAATTTAAAAATATACGACACCATATTTGCAGATGGGGAGTCACCGCTGAAGGAAAGTCATGATATTGAACTTTACGGCAGCATGTTCAAGTGGAAGTATCCCTTATGGTACTGTAAGAATATTACCGCTGAGGACTGTACATGGTTTGAGATGGGCCGCGCTGGTGTTTGGTATACAGACAATATCACGGTAAAGAATGCAGTTATTGAGGCACCGAAGAATTTCCGACGATGTCATGGCGTGACCCTTCAAAATGTGAATTTTCCCAATGCAGCAGAAACTCTGTGGAACTGTGAAGATGTTATTATGGAGCAGGTAACAGCCAGGGGTGACTACTTTGCCATGAACAGCCGGAATATGAAGCTTCGGGATTTTCAGTTAGTTGGTAATTATTCCTTTGACGGGGTTAAAAATATGGAAATCCATAATGCCAGACTGCTTTCAAAAGATGCTTTCTGGAATAGTGAAAACGTGACTGTATATGATTCCTTTATTTCAGGGGAATATCTGGGCTGGAATGCCAGGAACCTGACTCTGATCAACTGTACGGTAGAAAGTCTGCAGGGAATGTGCTATATCGACAATCTTGTCATGAAAAACTGCAGACTGCTGAATACCACCCTTGCATTCGAGTATTCTACTGTGGATGCAGAAATTAACGGGAAGATTGACAGCGTCATGAATCCGTTGGGAGGAAGCATCCGGGCGGATTACATTAAGGAATTGATCATTGAAAAAGATAAAGTAGATCCGGATAAAACAGTCATTACCTGCATAATGGACCAAGATTCGGAGAAGATGGCGGTTTAGCAAAAAAAATCCGGCAGATGAACAGACAGGAATGGAGAGGAAGGAACAGATGGGCATTTTTTCTGCTTCAGCATGAAAGTGTTATGAACATGATCGGAAGCTGTTTGATTCTGGGCATAGGCATCAGCATGTTCACGAAAATAAACGCAGGATCCCAGGATATGCCGGACAACGCCGGAGGTTTCCGGATGTTCGCGGCTTTCTTTGCAGTGGGAATCACAAACCCGGCAGCCATCCTTACGTTTCTGTTTGCGTTTTCCTGGTTTGGTATTGATGGACGGATAGAACCAGCCGATGGGATCGGATTGGTTTGCGGTGTGTTTATCGGAACTTATATTTGGTGGGGAACGCTTTCCGGTGTGGTTACCTTATTAAAGAAAAAAGCCGGGAACAGTCATCTGTCAGCCATGAACCGGATATTTGGAACGATCCTGATCTTTTTTGGGGCAGTGGTGTTGGTTCGTAGTTTTCTTCACTGAGGATATGAGTTTGGCAGTATCCATACAGGAGACATTATGCTCTTTGGCTCTGACTGCCTTGTCCTTTTTTTGAGGACTTCAGCACATCTTACAGCTATACCAGGATCGGCCATATCGAAGATGCAGGATGCAGCACCCTGACAAGCGGAACCGTAGAAGTCACGTTTGAGACAGGGGAACAGGGGGAGAAGAAATGAAATTTCTATTTGATGAAAAGATAGACCGCAGAAATACAGGATCCATGAAATGGGATGTGAATGAAAATGAACTTCCCATGTGGGTGGCTGACATGGATTTTCAGACAGCGCCGGAAATAACGGCAAGTATGATGGAAAGAGCCGGACAGGGAGTATTCGGATATACGATAGTGACAGATGGGTGGTACGAGGCTTACAAGAATTGGTGGAAAAACCGGCATCAGTTTGAAATCAGAAGAGAGTGGCTGGCTTTTTGTACCGGTGTCGTACCCGCTATATCCAGTATTGTCCGTAAGATTACGACTGTCGGGGAGAATGTGATAGTAATGACTCCGGTATATAACATATTCTTTCATTCCATCGTGAATAATGGCAGGAATGTACTGGAGAATCGACTAAAATATGATGGAGATGCCTATCAGATCGATTTTACAGATTTGGAAGAAAAGCTCCAAGATACCCAGACGACTCTTCTGCTCCTTTGCAATCCCCATAATCCGGTAGGAAAAATCTGGGACAGAGAAACACTTCAGAGAATTGGAGACTTATGTGTCAAATATCACGTGACGGTTTTATCGGATGAGATACACTGCGATATTACAGAGCCTGGTTATGATTATACACCGTTTGCCTCTGTATCGGAGAACTGCCGGAATAACAGCATCACATGCGTATCCCCTACAAAGGCATTTAATCTGGCGGGGATTCAGACGGCTGCTGTGATTGTTCCGAATGACAATCTGAGGCATAAAGTTGTTCGAGGACTGAATACTGATGAAGTGGCAGAGCCTAATGTATTTGCAGCCATAGCCCCGATCGCGGCATTTGGCAGGGGCGGTGAATGGCTGGATGCCCTGAGAGAATATCTGTGGGAGAACAGGAGGTATGCAGAGGAGTACATAAAAAATGAGATTAAAGGTGTATCCGCCGTTCCCGCCAGGGCAACGTATCTGCTCTGGATTGACTGCAGGTCTATAACTGGAGATTCATGGGAACTCTGTCGTTTTATCCGCAGCCACAGCGGCTTATACCTGTCAGACGGAAACGATTACCGGAACGGGAGTGGCTTCCTGCGCATGAATCTGGCATGTCCAAGGCAGCAGGTGGAAGATGGAATGAAACGTCTGAGGGACAGTGTGAAAGCTTACGAGTCATGGGTCTGTGAACCGAGTTAAAACCATGCGTGTATTTTAATAAAGATAGAACATATATTCGACAAAGCCTTGATTTAAGTGAATAAATATACTATGCTATATAATATAAAAAAACTATTCAGATATGCCTTATACATTGTGTAATCAGTATGGAAACACTGAGGCAGAAAATGAAGGAGGAATTTTATGTGACCGGTAATCGTACTTATATAGCTATAGATCTTAAGTCCTTTTACGCTTCGGTGGAATGCCGCGAAAGACAGCTTGACCCATTGACCACAAATCTTGTTGTAGCGGATGCAGGCCGCACGGAAAAGACCATATGCCTTGCTGTGTCACCATCCCTAAAAAACTATGGGATTCACGGACGGCCAAGATTATTTGAAGTAGTGCAGACCATGCGAAAGGTTAATGCCCGACGTTTAAGTGCATCGCCCGGGCACACCTTCACAGGTTCCTCATATGATGCGAATGAATTAGATGCGTCACCGGAACTTTCAGCGGACTATATCATTGCTCCGCCGAGAATGTCCTGCTACCTGGAATACAGTACACGTATTTATGATATTTATTTAAAATATATTGCCCCCGAGGACATCCATGTCTATTCGATTGATGAGGTTTTTATGGATGTTACAAATTATTTGAGCACATATGCCGTTTCACCCCGTAAACTTGCAAAAAGTATCATGCAGGATGTGCTTAAAAATACCGGTATAACGGCAACGGCGGGAATCGGAACTAATATGTATCTGGCGAAAGTTGCCATGGATATTGTTGCCAAGCACATCCCCCCGGACAAAGAAAGGGTCCGTATTGCAAGCCTGAATGAAATGTCTTACAGAAAAATACTTTGGGACCATCAGCCGTTGACAGACTTTTGGAGAGTCGGAAAGGGTTATGCAAAAAAACTGGAACAAAATGGACTGTATACCATGGGAGATATCGCGCGCTGCTCCATGGGAAAACCAAATGAATACCATAATGAAGAGTTGCTGTATAAGCTGTTTGGAGTTAATGCGGAATTATTGATCGACCATGCCTGGGGATGGGAACCCTGCACGATCGCTGATATTAAAAATTATAAACCGGCTGAAAAAAGTATCGGTTCCGGCCAGGTGCTGCCGTGTCCATATGCATTTCAAAAGGCAAGGCTTGTCGTTCGTGAGATGACGGACCAGCTGGCACTTGACCTGGTTGACAAAGAGCTTGTGACAGACCAGCTTGTGCTGACTGTTTCCTATGATATAGAGAATCTGAAAGACCCTGACATTAAAAAGATGTATAAGGGTGAAATTTCTGCAGACCGCTATGGCCGGAAGGCTCCAAAACATGCCCATGGCACAATAAATCTAAAGAAAAAGACGTCTTCTGCAAAGCTGCTCCTGAATGCGGTTACTGAGCTGTATGACAGAATTGTTGACAGAAATCTGTTAGTAAGAAGAATGTATATTTCTGCAAATCGTTTGGCTGCAGAAGGAACAGCAGAAATGGGAGAGGAAGAATATGAGCAGCTTGACCTATTCACTGATTATGAGGCACTGAAAAAAAAGAAGGAAGAGGAAGAAGCGGAGCTTCAGCGGGAAAAGAAAATGCAGCAGGCGCTGCTGAGTATTAAAAAGAAATACGGGAAAAATGCAATTCTGAAAGGCATGAACCTGGAAGAAGGAGCGACAGCGGTAGAACGCAATAAGCAGATTGGCGGCCATAAGGCATAGAAGGGAGATAAATGATGTTAAATAGAAAT
Organism: Blautia sp. NSJ-175; assembly: GCF_022867815.1. Taxonomy (NCBI): domain Bacteria; kingdom Bacillati; phylum Bacillota; class Clostridia; order Lachnospirales; family Lachnospiraceae; genus Blautia; species Blautia sp. NSJ-175. The sequence continues at coordinate 65,517 of NZ_JALIFQ010000013.1, read as the reverse complement.
TCACATGCTTATGACGATATTATCAGTCTGCCGCATCATATCTCATCCCACCATCCTCAGATGCCGATACATGACAGGGCAGCGCAATTTGCTCCGTTTGCAGCTCTCAGTGGACATGAAGACGCTATTTGGGAGACGGCAAGACGGACAGAAGAAAGAATGGAGCTGGATGAGGATGCAAAGGCTGTTTTGGACGAAAAAATGGCAATGTTACAGATACTGCTTCCCAGACAACCACAGATAACCGTGACTTATTTTAAGCCGGACGAAAAAAAGAGCGGTGGCTCCTATATTACGGTAACCGGGAATATAAAGAAGATAGACGAGTATGAGGATACCATAATGCTGGTTGATGGTTTGAAGATTTTTGTGAAAGAGATATGTAATATCGAAGGGGATATATTCACCGGGAAACTGCCGAAAACGCACAACATACGCTGAAAGAAATTATAAATGAAAGTCTTGAAGAAACTAAAAAATTTTACTATGAAAGATATGCAGCAAAATATGAATTACCACAAGCATACGCATACGCCATTTGCCTTAAAAGTGATAACCTTCCGATCGGTTATATTAAAGTTGATATGGAAGAACATCACGACTTTGGTTATGGACTCCGAAAGGAATTTTGGCATCAGGGAATTGTGTCAGAGGCGGCGAAAGCTGTTATTGAGCAGGTAAAAAAGACGGTCTTCCCTATATCACGGCAACTCATGACAGGAAAAATCTGAGAAGCGGAAAGGTTATGCAAAAAGTGGGCATGAAATATTGTTATTCGTATGAAGAACGGTGGCAGCCCAAAAATATTCCCGTAATATTTAGAATGTACCAATTAAATTTTAACGGCAATGAGGATTTTGTATATAAAAAGTATTGGGATATGTATGAAAATCATTTCATTGAAGAATTGTAAACGGACCGCGTAATACAAAGCCCGGCTTTTCGGGATTAAGAGTTAGAATTTTCGTTAATAACTGCCGGACCAGGAAAGATTCCGGCAGTTGGTGTAAGATCCATTCTTGTTTTATACTTTATATTGTTTTCTTATTTCCGGCGAATCCAATCACCGTAAATGCCACTGCCAGTACAAGTAATATAATAATAGAGAACAGCATGGCTCCCTGTGTTCCGGATAGTTTCCCGGAAGCTGCAAAGGCTGCGCCGCCGGCTGTCACCAGGTACGGGCACACGGTCATACCTGCATTCTGCATGCAGGTGGCAATGGAAACTGCCATACCGGAAGAAGCCTGTGGAACCGCTCCGCCTGCGCCGTTTAAGATGCACGGCATACAGATGGAGAAGGCAAGTCCGCAGATAAACGCGCCCAGATAGGACATGGGAAGGTTAGCGGCAAATGTCATGATTAGGAAGGATAATGACAGTACCACACAGCCAACGGTAAGCGTAAGTTTCTTGAATATATCTGCAATTTTGCCGAAAATAAATCCCATAACAAATCCGCCAAGGGCGAAACATGCCAGTGAATAACCGGCTGCCACCGTGTCACCCAGACCTTGTTCCGTGATGAGGGAGGACGCAAAGTTGGCATATGTCTGTGCACCGGACATATAGACAAAGAACGCCGCGCACCATACCCACATCATAGCGGTAGGCCGAAATTTCCCCTTTTCACCGGAAGAACTTGTCTTAACCGGCTGCTTGTAGGGGATACAGGTGACAGCGGCTATCAGGGATACTATTGCGATGAGATGAACTAAAAACGCAATATTCCAGCTGATTCTGCCCAGGTTGCCTGATACCAATGAAAAGAAGATCGCACCGAGCATCTGGAATGCGGTCATATTCCCCATGACTTTCGCCCTCTCGGCCGGGTCTTCAAAATTCTCAATAACCAGTGCCGGACAGAGGGACTGGACGATTCCCACGCCTACGCCGAAGATAAGGCGCATGACAAGGATCAGCCCCAGACTGTCCATAAAGTAAGGCAGAACTCCCCCCACAAGCCAGAAGAGAACGCCTGCAATCATCAATGTCTTTTTCGGGACAAAATCCATCAGTTTTCCTGTAACCAATGTGACCAGTATAACCACCAGACAGGGCGCGGAAATCAGATATGCGACAACTTTTGTCTGGCCTGCCTCGGGGAAGGCTGCGGCAATACTTGCAATATTGCTTGCCACAGCGATAGCCCCCATCATCAGGATGGCACACAGGTAAATGGCGGTTTTCACCCTTCGGTTGCTGCCTTTTTCCATAATGTTAATCCTTTCATGTTCCAATATGGAGTAGTTAAGTCATAAATCGAGTCTTTAAATATCAATTGCCCGGTAATAACCCGTAGTGACAGCTTCCACAACACGTCCTGCCTTGATACAGTCACCTGTTTCAAATACACGCGGTGCTGCATTGTAAAAGCTTTCGGCAGTTTTTCGGTCAGCTCTCATTCCGGCTGCCAGCAGGATGTTGTCTGCGGGGATAACAAGCTCGCCCTCAGGAGTCTGGCATACAAGGCCTTTGTCAGTGATTGCCTTTGCAGTGGTGTTCACATGGATCTTGATGTTGCTGTCGCGCATATAAATCTTCATGGCATTTTTGTGCATGAAATAGGAATCTGCTGCCCAGTCCTCTTTCATTTCTACGATCGTTACGTCTTTGCCGAGTCCGTCCAGGTAAATGGCGCATTCGGAACCGACAAGTCCTCCGCCGAGGATGACAACCTTCTGTCCAAGGGCCGGTTCCGGCTGATGAAGAGCGGTAAGCCCCACAACTTTTTCATTGTCAATTCCCGGAATCGGCGGAACAATGGGTTTGGCACCGATGGCAGTGATGATAACGTCAGCATTTTCTGCGGCTGCCTGCTCTGCGGTCAACTCTGTGTTCAGGCGTACATCCACACCTGATTTGGCAAGGCGGCCTTCCAGTACTTTGACAAAATTATACATATCCTGTTTAAATGGTATGTACTGCTCGGAGAGAAGCTGTCCTCCGAGACGGCTGTTTTTCTCGTAAAGGGTGACAGAATGTCCCCGTCCTGCGGCTGTGATGGCCGCTTCCATACCGCCGGGGCCACCGCCCACTACGATGACTTTCTTCGGTGTTGTAGGCGGAAAGGCATGTTTGTGTTCCAGCTCATTGCCGACAACCGGATTGAAAGCGCAGCAGAAGGTTCTGTTTGTCAGGTAGTTGTAGAAGCAGGTGAAGCAGCGGCAGCAGCGGGTGATGTCGTCTTTGTTGCCGGAAAATGCTTTTTCCGGGAAGTAGGGGTCACAGATGGACTGACGGGCAATCTCTATGATATCCGCTTTGCCTGTGGCGATGATTTCCTCCATCATATCCGGGTCGTTGAGGCCGCCCAGGGTAGCCACCGGTGTCTTGACGTGCTTCTTGATCTCTGCGGCCAGATATACGTTGCAGCCGTGCTCAATGAACATGGACGGATGTGTACGCACAAATACTTCCGGGTCTTCGTGAACGCCGGCGGATACATGGATAATGTCAACTTTGCCGTCTATGGCTTTTGCCATCTCGATTCCTTCTTCGATACCGTATCCGCCTTTGGTAAACTCGGCACCGCTCATACGGAATTCGATGGGGAAATCAGGACCTACGGCTTCCCTTACTTTTTCAATGACAAGAAGAGAAAAACGCATACGGTTTTCCAGGCTGCCGCCCCATCTGTCTGTTCTGTGGTTCATAGCCGGGGAGCTGAACTGTCCAAGGAGCCAGCCGTGTCCGCCGTGAATCAGTACCATATCGAATCCGGCTTCCTTTACCAGTTTGGCAGCCTGACCAAAGCAGTCGGCAACTCTGTAGATGTCTTCTTCCGTCATGCTGCGGACCGGATGTCCTTCTCCGTTGATCTCGTCGTTGGGGCCGATATTGACACCTTCTGCGCTTCCATGGCCCCGGGCATTGGCGAATTTGCCGCCGTGGGCAAGTTCCATAACGGCATTGCAGTTATGGCGGTGCATGGCGTTAGCAGCTTCCTTCAGGGAGGGAAGCGACATAACATCGTAGAGCTTGACTTCCTTCGTGTGGGAACGTCCGATGGCATCCACGATGCCAAGACCAATGGCAACCCCTGCCAGGCCGCCGCGGGCACGGTTCTCGTGAAATGCGATTTCTTCCTTGCGCATATTACAGTCAGAGTCTAATTCGGGATTAGACATGGGAGCGCCCAGGATTCTGTTCTTGAATGTCAGGTTGTTGATGGTGATTGGGCTGGCAAGATGCGGATAATACTTGTTTTTCATTGAGAAACCTCCTTAGTTTCGTTTACGTTTGTTTGATAAGTTAAATATATAACAAATTCCGCGATTGAAAAAGAAGAAAAAACATTGTACTATTACAAGGAAAAGGTTGTAGTGGTAAAGGGAGCCTCAATATCTTTTCCGGCAGAGCGTTAGAGGCATTCTTTCTGATTTAGACAGGAGATTAGGACATGACATTCAGGCAAATGGAGTTATTCGTAGCGGTATGTGAATATAAGAGCATTAATAAGACATCTGCGGCGTATCATATTTCGCAGCAGGGGATATCAAAGACCATCCGGGAAGTGGAGGAGGAGCTTGGTTGTGTGCTTCTGAACCGGGATATTAACGGTGTGTCGCCGACAAGGTTTGGGACGTATTTTCTGAATGAGTGCCGTATTATTCTGGAGAGGAAGAATTATGTGTGCTCCCATATCACGCAGATTGAGGATATGCCGCAGGAAACGATTTATCTGGGTATGGCATTCGGGGTGGTTTCTTCGCTGCCTTACCGGCTGATAGGGGATTTTGAAAGGCTGCATCCCCATGTGAAGATCGAGTATTCAGACCATACGGATTACTATCTGGAAAGTCTTGCGAAGAAGGATGAATATGATTTTTGTATCACGACGGGAGTGGTGGATAGGGAGAGGCTTTCATCGGAGCTGTTGTTTCAGGAGGGCGTGTATCTGTGTATACCGTGTATCCATGAATTGTATGAAAAAGAAAAGATTACCATGGAGAATTTGAAAGGGCAGAGATATGCCATGTTCAGCACGCAGTTTCATATCCGCCATAATTTTGACACTGCCTGCAGGAATGCGGGCTTTGAGCCGGAGATAGTGATTGCGTCCAGTGATTTTAATTCGCTGAAAGAAATTGCCCAGCACAATAATCTTCTGTTTGTGGTTCCGGGCCATACGATTCGGCCGGATGATGCCAGGCTTCGGTATGAGAAGTTCCCTGATGACAGATTTACCTGGGATGTGAATTTTGTTAAGAAAAATAATAAAGTGCTGACAGAGAATATGATGGCATTTTACCGTTATCTGAAAGAACAATTTCCGAAAAAAAATGTGCCCCCTTTGGGGGAGGAATCTCCGGTAAGTAATCTCCCTGCGGATTGTTGATGATTCCGGTGTTTTGCCTGCACAGACCAAATTTTACTTGAAGTTCTTCCTCAAACTGCGTATAATTGAACAAGCATGCATCACAGTGATACAAATTGTGTTTGTGAGGCAGCATTCATATGGACAGTATACTGCATGGAGCTATAATTGTGTCGGCCTGTGTTGAGATGTGGGCTGAAGGAATAGTTTGATATTGTGTATATTTATAAAAAATATCAAGGAGAAATAATGAGAAAATTAGCTTTAAGTGATGAAATATTACTAAAAATCGAGAAACCCGCCCGCTACATTGGTAATGAGGTAAACTCGGTAAATAAGAACAAAGATGAGGTGGATATACGTTTTGCCATGTGTTTCCCGGATGTGTATGAAATCGGAATGTCCCATCTGGGAATACAGATATTATATGATATGTTTAATAAAAGAGAGGATGTATGGTGTGAACGTGTCTACTCTCCATGGCCGGATTTAGATGCGGTTATGCGCAAAAAGCAGATTCCGTTATTTGCGCTGGAATCCCAGGATCCCATAAAGGACTTTGATTTTCTCGGCATAACCATCCAGTACGAGATGTGTTATACGAACATTCTGCAGATTCTGGATCTGAGCCATATGCCCCTTCGCGCGAAAGACAGAGGGGAAGAATACCCCATCGTCATAGGCGGAGGTCCTTGTACCTATAACCCGGAACCGCTGGCCGAGTTCTTTGATGTGTTCTATATCGGTGAGGGCGAAACGGTTTTTGATGAATTTCTGGACATCTATAAGGAATATAAAAAAGTTGGAAAAAGCAAAAAAGAATTTTTAGAACGTGCTGCCGAAATACCGGGTATTTATGTTCCGGCATTTTATGACGCGTCGTACCATGAGGATGGGACACTTGCGTCCTTTACCCCCAATAATCCGCATGCCAAAGAGATAATTGAAAAACAGGTTGTCATGAACCTCTCAGATGTCTGTTATCCGGAAAAACCGGTGGTGCCGTTTATCAAGGCCACACAGGACCGTGTTACCCTGGAAATCCAGAGGGGATGTATCCGGGGATGTCGTTTCTGCCAGGCAGGGATGATTTACAGACCGACCAGGGAGCGCGATGTGGAATTCCTGAAAAAGACGGCCCAGGCTATGCTTGAAAGTACCGGGCATGAAGAAATTTCCCTGAGTTCCCTAAGCTCCAGTGATTATTCCAAACTGCCGGAATTGATAGATTATCTGATTCAGGAGTGTTCCGCAAGAAATGTGAACATCTCCCTTCCTTCCCTGCGTATTGACGCCTTTTCTCTGGATGTTATGAGCAAGGTTCAGGATATCAAGAAGAGCAGTCTGACTTTTGCCCCGGAGGCGGGAACACAGCGTATGCGCGATGTGATCAATAAAGGACTGACAGAGGAAGTTATCTTAAACGGTGCGGCAGAAGCATTTGCGGGAGGCTGGACCAGAGTGAAGCTGTATTTTATGCTGGGACTCCCCACGGAGACAGAGGAGGATATGAAAGGCATTGCCCATCTTGCTGAAGAAGTCGCCAAGAAATATTATGAAATACCAAAAGAACAGCGCCGGGGCAGATGCCAGATCGTAGCCAGTACGTCCTTTTTCGTGCCGAAACCGTTTACCCCTTTCCAGTGGGCTTCCATGTGCCGCAAAGAGGAGTATCTGGCAAAAGCAAAAGTTGTGAAAGATGAGATCCGTGCGCAGCTAAACCAGAAGAGTATCAAATACAATTACCATGAGGCAGATGTCACGGTGCTGGAAGGGATTTTGGCAAGGGGTGACAGACGTATCTGTGATGTTCTGGAGCTGGCCTACAAAAACGGGGCTGTTTTTGATGCATGGTCCGAATATTTCCGTTATGATATCTGGATGAAGGCCTTTGAAGAACTGGGCATTGATCCGGAATTTTATACGCTTCGTGAGCGTCCGGCTGATGAATTGTTCCCCTGGGACTTTATTCACGCGGGGGTAGCAAAAAAATTCCTTCTAAAAGAATGGGAGAGAGCAAAAGAGGGAGTTGTGACACCAAACTGCCGGGTAAAATGTTCCGGCTGCGGAGCAGCTTCTTATAAAGGAGGTGTCTGCATTGAAGGTTAGAGTGAAATTTGCAAAAGAAGGGGCCATGAAATTTATCGGTCATCTGGATATCATGCGGTATTTCCAGAAAGCTGTAAAACGCGCAGGACTGGATGCGGCATTTTCAGAAGGATACAGTCCTCACATGATCATGTCCTTTGCCTCACCTCTGGGTGTGGGGATAACCAGCACAGGTGAATACTTTGATTTAGAGCTTAAGAGTGCCTCTTCATCAGAAGAAATGGTAAAAAGGCTGAATGATGCCATGGTGGAGGGAATGCGCATTTTAAGCATCCGCCAGGTAGAAGAAGGCAAGGCGGGAAAGGCCATGTCTCTTGTGGCTGCTGCTGACTATGTACTCACCTTTCGGGAGAGAAAAGAGCCGTCAGAGGACTGGAAGAAGAAAATTGCGGAATTTACGGCCCAGCCATCCATCACAATCTTGAAAAAGACAAAGAAAAGTGAAAAGGAAGTGGACATCCGCCCCTTTATATATCATATGGAAGAAAATGAGGGGAGCATTTACCTGACTCTGGCGGCGGGAAGTTCCAACAACACCAAGCCTGAGCTTGTAATGGAAGCTTTCTGTGCATTTTTAGGTGTGCCTTACGATGAATGGGCCTTTATGGTGCATAGAAGCGAACTTTATGCCGACAACGGCACAGAGGAGGAGCGGCATCTCGTGCCGCTGGAAAATTTAGGTGAGGAAATTGAGTAAGCTGATTCTGACGCCTATGGATATTTCCGGCAGAAAACGGCTGGCGGCGGCCCTTGTGCAGGACGGGCGTGTCTGCCAGCTTGACTTGTGCCGGTTTGAACATAAGAATATTTTGGGCAATATTTATGTGGGAAAAGTAAAAAATATCGCTGAAAATATACGTGCGGCCTTCATAGAAATAGCGGATGGCATCATGTGTTATTACTCTATGGACGAAAAGGCAGTCCCTATCTATACCAACCGGAAAAAAAACGGTAAGCTGAAGCCGGGTGATGAACTCCTGGTGCAGGTGTGCAGAGAGCCCATCAGGGGAAAGCTTCCCTGTGTGACCTGTGATCTGAATTTCTCGGGAAGATATCTGGTTGTGACCGCTCTTAAGGCTGTGCCGGGGTTCTCGGGGAAATTAAACGCAGAGGAGAAAAAGAGGCTGAAGGAAATACTCAGTCCCATTCTGCCGGATGATGCCGGTATCATTGTGCGCACTAACAGCAGAAACGCATCGGAGGAAGAACTGCAGTCCGAGCTGGAACGGCTGATGAAATGCCTGCATCAGGTAAAAGAAAAAGCCCTGACAAGAACCTGTTTTTCCCTGATACATGAAAATCTGCCGGAATACCTGCAGGTTTTGCAGAATGTGTATGAACAGGACCTGGATGAGATCGTCACAGACGACAGAGAGCTTTGTGACCAGGTTTCACGCTATCTGGAATACTATGGAATGCCGGCTGATAAGCTGCGTTTCTATGAGGATAAGCTTCTGCCTCTGTCACGCTTATATTCACTGGAATCAGTACTCAAAGAGGCGGTTTCTGAAAAAGTGTGGCTGAAATCAGGGGCGTTTTTAGTGATCCAGCAGACAGAGGCATTTGTCTCCGTTGATGTGAACACCGGAAAATATACCAGTAAAAAGGATTCCCAGGAGACCTTCCGGAAAATTAATCTGGAGGCAGCCAAAGAGATCGCAAGGCAGCTTCGTCTCCGCAATCTGTCCGGAATGATCTTAATAGATTTCATTAATCTGAAAGAGCAAAAAGATAAAGATGAGCTGCTGCAGGCCCTGCAGAGATACCTGAATCAGGACCCGGTCAAGGGGAATGTGGTGGACATTACGAAACTGAATATTGTGGAAGTGACCCGCAAAAAAATAAGGAAATCCCTGGCAGAAGAGCTTCGGGAAGAATATCAGGAAAGTGTAAGGTAATCATAGTTATGAAAGTAAAATCCATGCTTACAACGCTGTGTTATATTGAGAAAGGCGACAGCTATCTGATGCTGCACCGGATTAAAAAAGAGTCTGATGTAAATAAAGACAAATGGATTGGTGTGGGCGGACATTTTGAGGAGGATGAAAGTCCGGAGGACTGTCTTTTACGGGAAGTAAAAGAGGAAACGGGCCTGACGCTTACTTCCTACAAATTCAGAGGCATTGTCACCTTTATTTTCAAACCCCTGACAGGGGAACCGGACACAGAATATATGTGTCTCTACACAGCAGATGGATATGAAGGCACTCTGTGTGCCTGCAATGAGGGCACTCTGGAATGGGTACAGAAAAAAGAAGTGCTGAATCTGAACCTTTGGGAGGGGGACAAGATATTCTTCAAGCTTTTAGATGAGGACCATCCTTTCTTTTCCCTGAAATTAATGTATCAGGGAGATACATTACGTGAGGCGGTGTTAGATGGAAAACGGATACGATGATTTCGGAAACCTGCAGAAGAAAAAACTGAAGCCTGTACACGGAATACTCCTGTTTGTACTGGTTATGGCTTCCTACTATACAATTATTGCCTGGATGCAGATGAAGTTCGGTATGTACGGGCTGGCAATGACGGAGCTGTACCTGCTTTTGCTGTCCGTGGGAATCACGGTGCTTTGCGGTGCGGATCTTGCAGAGGTCTTTCCGGTCAGAAAACTGGCATGGAGCAAAGTCTTCGGGACACTGCTTTTGTGGGCAGGAGTCTACGCCCTGGTTCTGCCGGCTACCATGGTGATCGCATGGCTGTTTCCAAGGCAGATGTTCGGTACCGGCAGCGCTCTGAATGATATGATCGCCAGTGTGCCGCTGCTGCTTTCTGTATTCATAACGGCTGTAATGCCTGCTGTCTGTGAGGAGGCAATGCACAGAGGCGTGATTCTGCACAGCCTGAAAAGCCTGAAACGCGAATGGCTGATCGTGCTGGTCATGGGAATCCTTTTCGGCCTGTTTCATGGCAGTGTATGGCGCTTTGTGCCAACTGCGCTGCTGGGCGGAGCCTTGTCCTGGCTGATGCTTAAAACAGAGAATATGGTTTATCCGGCACTGTTTCATTTCGCAAATAATTTTCTGCCGACGCTTCTTACTTTTGGACAGACTGAAAATGATGCAGCGGCAGGTGCGGAATACCTCATGGAAGCAGGTATCCCCATGGCAGCACTGGGAATCTATGTGGCGATCGGCTGCGTGGCACCATTTGCCATTTATACGGCGGGTTATCTGATACGAAGGGAAAAAGGAAGAAAAGTGCCTTATTTTCCAAAAGAACATCAGACATTCTGGATCGTATTTCTCACCATCTGTTCCGTGATACCGGCAATGATAGGCGGCGTGTTATTTTTGTATGGGATTTTCTTTGATGACTCCCTGTGGGAGATGATAAGGCAGAGTCCGGTGGAAAATTTCACCGTTTTTCTGAAATACCTGTAACGGTTCGGTACAAACTTCCTTTGGTGATGGTTTTTTTGTACAAAATTCTTACAAAATTTTCAAGAATATATTGACGAACAGATATTCTTGTGCTATTATAAGCGAGTATGCCGCACAAAGAGGTTTGAAGCGCTGTGAAATAGTCAGCCACCATAATTTGGCGAGTAATGATAATAGGAGGTGCCATATGTACGCAATTATTGCAACAGGTGGTAAACAGTACAAAGTAGCCGAAGGCGATGTTATCAGAGTAGAAAAACTTGGAGCAGAAGCTGGAGAAACTGTTACATTTGACCAGGTCCTTGCCGTAAACAATGATGGGTTAAAAGTTGGTGAAGACGTAGCAAGCGCTACTGTAACCGCGTCTGTAGTTGAAAACGGTAAAGCAAAAAAGGTTATCGTTTACAAATATAAACCGAAAACCGGATACCACAAGAAAAACGGTCACAGACAGCAGTACACCAAAGTTAAGATTGAAAAAATCAACGCTTAATTATGACGTACATTACGTTTTATCAGGACAGTGACGGTGTTGTGACAGGCTTTGACACCAGTGGACATGCCGGGTATGCCAAGCAGGGTGAGGATATCATCTGTGCAGCTATTTCCGCTCTTGTCATCAATGCGGTGAATTCCATTGAAGAGTTTACAGAAGATGCTTTTAAAGTGGATGTAGACAGAGAAAATGGCGGTATCGTATTCAGGCTGGAGGCAAAACCTTCCAAAGAAGCAGCATTGTTGCTGAATTCCCTCATTCTCGGATTGCAGAGAATGGAAGACGAAGAAGAAAACAGACAATATATTGATGTCATATTCGAGGAGGTGTAAGGACATGTTAAGAATGGACCTTCAGTTTTTCGCTCATAAAAAAGGTGTGGGTTCTACCAAGAACGGTAGAGATTCCGAATCCAAAAGACTGGGCGCAAAGAGAGCAGACGGACAGTTTGTAAAAGCCGGAAATATCCTTTACAGACAGCGCGGAACAAAAATTCATCCGGGTGTGAATGTAGGACGCGGCGGCGACGACACTTTATTTGCATTAGTAGATGGTGTTGTTCGTTTTGAGAGAAAAGGCAGAGACAAAAAACAGGTTTCTGTAGTACCGGTAACAGCAGAGTAACAATGGAATCTGCGCTTGCAGGTTTTCTATTGTCATGAATTAAGGGAGGCTTCAAATCGTTCTGGTTTGAAGCCGCTTTTTTTAGCAATATATCTGCTAAGGCAGATTTAGAAAGTCAGAGGTTTTTATGTTTGCAGACAGAGCAAAAATCACAATCCGTTCCGGAAAAGGCGGTGACGGCCATGTGAGCTTCCGAAGAGAACTTTATGTTCCAAACGGCGGTCCTGACGGCGGCAACGGCGGCAGAGGCGGAGACGTTATCTTTGAAGTGGATAAAGGTCTGAATGCCTTGACCGATTATCGGCATAAACGAAAATACGCGGCAGAGAACGGACAGGAAGGCGGCAAGAAGAGATGTCATGGCGCCGACGGAAAAGATATTATTTTGAAAGTTCCGGAAGGAACCGTGATCAAGGAAGCAGCTTCCGGAAAAGTCATTGCTGACATGTCCGGAGAAAACAAAAGACAAGTAGTGTTAAAAGGCGGAAGAGGCGGCAAAGGAAACATGAACTATGCCACAGCTACCATGCAGGTGCCAAAATATGCCCAGCCGGGACAGCCGTCCCAGGAGCTTGAGGTGATGCTGGAACTGAAAGTGATAGCAGATGTGGGACTTATCGGATTTCCAAACGTTGGAAAATCCACCCTGCTGACAAGAGTGAGCAATGCCAGGCCGCAGATAGCCAACTATCACTTTACAACTATCAATCCTCATCTGGGAGTTGTAGATCTGGAAGGCTGTGACGGATTTGTCATTGCGGATATTCCGGGTCTGATCGAGGGTGCATCAGAAGGTGTGGGACTTGGCCATCAGTTCCTGCGTCATATTGAGAGGACCCGCGTACTGATCCATCTGGTGGATGCAGCGTCCACAGAGGGAAGAGATCCCATAGATGATATTTATAAAATCAACAAAGAACTGGAAGCTTATGATCAAAAACTCATGGAGCGTCCCCAGGTGATCGCTGCCAACAAGACAGACATGATCTACAGCGAGGACGAAGATCCGGTTGAACGCATCAGACAGGAGTTTGAACCTCAGGGAATCCGAGTGTTTTCCATTTCCGCAGCTACAGGAAAAGGTCTGAAGGAACTTCTCTATTATGTGAAGAGTCTTCTGGACAAGATCGACAAAGAACCGGTTATATTTGAACAGGAATTCTTCCCGGAAGATGTGCTGATCACAGAGAATCTTCCGTATACCGTAAAACAGGATGAAGAGGACGAGCACTTGTTCTATATAGAAGGGCCGAAGATTGAGAAGATGCTGGGATATACCAATCTGGATTCAGAGAAAGGATTTTCTTTCTTCCAGAAGTTCCTTAGGGAGAGCGGTATTCTGGCTGACCTGGAAGCAGCGGGAATTGAAGAAGGCGACACTGTACGGATGTACGGCTTTGATTTTGATTATTACAAATAGGAGATAACATGACAAGTAAACAGAGGGCGTATTTAAAAGGTCTTGCAATGACCATGGACCCCATCCTGCAGATTGGGAAATCCAGCCTGACACCGGAAAACACGGCGTCTGTCGCTGAGGCGCTGGAGGCCAGAGAACTGATCAAGATAAATGTTCTCCAGAACTGCATGGATGATCCGAGGCAGATTGCAGAAATGCTGGCTGAGAGGACTAAATCCCAGGTGGTACAGGTGATTGGCAAGAAAATTGTTTTATATAAAGAAGGAAAAAAAGAAAAGAAGAAAATATTTCTTCCATAATAGGATATCCTGATAAGAGGAACAGTCATGTGCGAGAAAAGAAAACGAGTGGGCATCATGGGCGGGACTTTTGATCCCATCCATATTGGACATCTGATTTTGGGCGAGACAGCCTATGAGCAGTTTGACTTAGACCAGGTACTTTTTATGCCTGCAGGAAATCCGCCCCACAAGAGGAATCGTCTTCACCGGGCAACGGATGAACAGCGCAGTGAAATGGTGAGAAGGGCGATCGCTTCCAATCCGCACTTCTCCCTCTCTTTGGAGGAGATGAATGAGGATGGATTCACCTACACTTACAGAACGCTGGAACGTCTGAGGGCTGAGCACCCGGATACAGATTATTTCTTTATTCTGGGGGCTGACTCTCTCTTTGATTTTGACAAATGGAGAGAACCGGGCAGAATATGCAGAGCGTGTACTGTGGTGGCGGCGACCCGGAATCATACCAGTCAGGAACGGCTGGATGAGGCGATTCGTTTCCTGGAGGAAAAATACAGCGGAACCTTCCGCAAACTGAATTCCCTGAACATAGACATTTCATCGGCTATGCTCCGCTCCTGGATAGCAGGGCAGAGGACTATAAAGTATTATGTGCCTGACAATGTCATTGCATATATCAGGGAGAACCATATTTACGAGGAATGTGATACGGATGAACTATGATTTGAAAGCCTTTTCAAAAAAGCTGAAAAAGCATCTTGATGAAGAACGGTATGTGCATACTCTTGGAGTTATGTACACAGCGGCAGCGTTGGCTGTGGCCCACGGCTGTGATTTGGAAAAGGCGCAGACAGCAGGCCTGCTTCATGACTGTGCGAAATGCATACCAAATGAGAAGAAGCTGAAGCTGTGTGAAAAAAAGAATATTCCGGTATCTGAGATAGAAGAGAAGGCACCCTTTCTTCTTCACTCGAAACTGGGAGTTTATATAGCAAGAAAAAAGTATGAGGTAGAGGATAAGGAGATTCTGTCTGCTATCCGCTGGCATACCACAGGCAGGCCGGAGATGACACAGCTTGAAAAGATCATCTATCTGGCAGATTATATTGAACCGGGCAGGGATAAGGCACCCAATCTGGATAAAGTGCGCAGGCTGGCCTTTGAGGATTTGGATGTGTGTATGTATGAAGTGCTGAAAGATACCCTGGATTATCTAGGGAGCAATCCGAAGACACTGGACCCGGCTACAAAAGAAGCATTTATCTATTATGAAGAAATTTATAACAGAAAAACACAGAAGGAGGCAAATATATGAACAGCAAGGAAATTGCACGGATGGCGTGTGAAGCACTGGAAGACAAAAAAGCGCTGGAAGTAAAGATCATTAATATAGAGAAAGTCTCCACTTTGGCAGATTATTTTATTATTGCCAGCGGCAGCAACCGGAATCAGGTGCAGGCCATGGCGGATAATGTGGAAGAAATTCTTGGAAGAGCGCAGATTGAGCCAAAACAGATTGAGGGATACCAGAACGCAAACTGGATTCTCATGGATTACAGGGATGTGGTGATTCATATTTTTGATGAGGAAAACCGCCTTTTCTATGATTTGGAGAGAATCTGGAGAGATGGCGCCCTGATCGAAAAGGAAGAACTGGATAAATAAAAAAGTTTCGTGTTTTGGATAATTTAGTATTTTAAGGGGCTGCCGTACAGATGGTTATTTCTGTACGGCAGCTTTTGCTGTCCTGTAAAACGATTATCACCCAACAGGACTTTTTGTTTATTTGATAACTCTGCTATATGTATATCCTTTAGATAGTACGGATTCTGAACCTTTATTTCATAAAACGGAATACTCCGATCACTTTGCCGAGAACCTGAAACTGCTGGTCCGGTGATATGACAATGGGGTCCATAAAATCATTTTCCGGCTGCAGACGGATATGATCTTTTTCTTTGTAGAAGGTCTTGATCGTTGCGGAATCCTCCACAAGTGCAACAACCTTATCGCCATTTTCGGCATTCTCCTGCTTCTCCACCACTACATAATCCCCGCTGAATATTCCGGCATTGATCATGCTGTCACCCTGTACGACCAGCATAAAAGTCTGCTTGTTGGGCATGTATTCGGACGGAATAGGGAAGTAGCCTTCTACGTTCTGTACTGCCAGAAGCGGTTCGCCTGCGGCAACCTTTCCGATGATGGGTACATTTACGGTCTCTCTTCTCACCAGATTGAAGTTGTCATCCACAATTTCGATTGCCCGCGGTTTGGTGGGGTCCCTTCTTATATAACCGTTTTTCTCCAGCGTCTCCAGATGGGAGTGGACAGAGGAAGTGGATTTTAAATTGACTGCCTCGCAGATCTCGCGTACAGACGGCGGGAAACCGCGGTTCAGGATTTCATTTTTCATATATTCTAAAATTTCGGATTGTTTTTTACTGATTTTTCCATATGACATAAGTGATACCTCCGGTTCTGTTTGAGTGGGGTTTATGATCGATGTGATATTGTCTGATACTCTCACAGTTATTTAAAAATATAATAACATATTTCGGCATGAAATGCAAACAGATATTCGGAATATTTGTTCGATTCCTATTGACAAACATGTGTTCTTGTATTATGATGGGTTATAGAAAAAGAACGCATGTTCGCGAACATATATTTGCATGTACGGAGGAGAAAACTATGAGGGAAAACAGGAGAAGAGTAAGAAAACAAAGGGCAGACAGAGCAAAACTTTTGGGGATTGGTTTTTTGGCTTTGGTGATAACATTGTTTTTTTCTGTCAGGGCAGCCGCTACAGCCAATGCGGGAACCGCTGACAGCAGCCGGACCAAATATTATACCAGTATTCAGATTGAAAAAGATACCAGTCTGTGGGATATTGCCGGGGATTATATGACAGAAGAATACGCCTCGCAGCAGGAATATATTGATGAAGTCATGCAGATGAATCATCTGAAAAGTGATGTAATATATGAAGGGGCTTATCTGTGCGTTCCATATTATTCCGCCGAACAAAAGTAAGACTAGAGTGTGTTTGAAAATTGCTTTCAGCAAACTGGGGCGTGCAGATTGTCGGAATGAATTTTCAAACACGCTCTAGCAATGACTATTTGACTATTCAGTAAGTCTGCGCATTTACTGCGCTGACCGTAAGAAAACATTTAGGAGTCAGGCGAAACCCCATCGCCAAAGGCGATTTTTCTTGGATTTTGTTTTGTGACTGTGGGGGGGACATAACCGTTACGACTTACAGAAAATATGCGGGAGAACATGTAATGAAAAGAGAATTAGGTATTGCAAGGTGCGGACTTGCCTGCTGTTTGTGTTCTGAGAATGTAAATTGCGCAGGCTGCAATTCCGGTGAATGTCCGGATAAAGAATGGTGTGAAAACCGAAAGTGTTCATTTGATAAGAATATCAGTCATTGCTTTGTGTGTACTGAGGATTGCAAGAAAGGGTTATTGGAAAAAATCAAGCCGTATGGATTTACACGGTTTATGAAACGATATGGGGAAGAGGGATTGCTTGATTGTCTTGAGAAGAATGAAAAGAATGGTATTGTTTATCACCGGGAGGGCTTAAAGGGTGACTATGATGATTTCGATGATGTGGAGGAGCTGATCGAATTTATCAAAACAGGAAAGAGATAACTTTTATCTTTGAGATAACACAATAAAATATCAGTTTATATACATATGATTCTGGTCACGCCTGCTTTTTTGTGATAATATAAAAACCAAAGTAGAGAGCAGTCTGCGGCGGCAGCCATGGAAAACGATGGGTTTATGGTATGCAGACAAAGTATGACACAGAAAAGAACACAGTATAAAAAGAGCTGACGAGTACAGAGGAAAGTTTATGAATCGAAAGAAAGTGACATCAACGGATGTGGCAAAGAGAGCAGGGGTTTCTCAGGCCACGGTATCTATGGTTCTGAATCAGAAGTATAACGTTTCTTTTTCTAGGGAGACAATTAAGAAGGTGGAACAGGCAGCAAAAGAGCTGGGATATACCAATGAGAAAAAGCCGCGTACCTCCAGAATACGCATGCGCGGTACCATATTTGTGGTCTGTCCGAACTTTACGAACCCCTACTATTTTTCTCTGATACAGGGGATTGAAAAAACGGCACAGAAAAATAAATTTGATGTTTTTTTGTGTAATACCAGAAGGGATTACCAGACAGAGGAGAAATATCTGAAAAAAATAGAAAAGCTGAATCCTTCAGGGGTTATCTATACATTTGCCCCCACTTTTCCGGAATCGCTGCAGCATGTGGCAAAGAAAATACCTGTTGTTCTGATTGGTGAGAAGGATGTGGTTTCCGGGATAGATACCGTGGAGCTCAACAGCGAAAAAATGGGACGTATGCTTGCCGAATATTTGCTGGGATTAGGGCATAGGAAGGTTGGCTTTATTTCCACACCCTTGACAGAACGCCAGTCTGCCAGGAGGGCAAGGATCAAAGGGTTCTGTGATGCTTTTGCAGATGCGGGCTGTTCTGATGGTGTGTATGTGAGAAGTCTTCCAAAAGAGATGGATATTATGTTCCAGGAAATTGATATGGAGTACAGGACCGGATATGAACTGACGCTGGAGCTGATTCAGCAGGTGCCCCAGATCACAGCTATTGCAGGGACAAACGATATGGTCGCTCTCGGTATCAGGGATGCACTGCTAAAGGAAAAGTACAGAATACCGGAAGATATTTCAATCATAGGCTGCGATAATCTTCTTTTTTCCGGGTTTAGAGGAATTGATCTGACGACAGTGGAACATTATGTGTCAAAGAAGGGCGAGGATGCCTGTGAGATCCTGATTCAGGAAATGGGGGAGCAAAAAACGAAAAAGAGCAGCAGTGAAGAGAATATGGTCCATCACATCGAATATGAACCAAGGCTGGTTGTGAGAGGGAGCAGTTCCTATCCGAAAGTATAGAAATGTCTGTAACTGCCTAAAAAGATTCCGTTGTTAGAATGGCTATCCATATAGTAATGAATGATTCGTACATGAAATATATCTTATATTATAAATGAGCATTTTCCAAACCGGATTTTCTGCATTATATTTTATGAATGCAGAAGGGTAGGGTTGGAAGATGCTTTTTGTTTTGGAGAATTCATATTTGTTTGGGCATGGAAACAAATTATTTATACTGCGATGTGATTTGCGGTGAGGGGAATCAATTGGTGATTGATGATTTACAAATGAAAAAGATGAATTTAAATTTTGAAAGAATTTAGGGCGCTTCTTATTTGTGCTTGAAAACAAATGAGATTAGGCGTATGATATTCTTGTATTTATTCATAAATAAGGACAAAATAGCACAAACAAATGTGTATGAGAATATATTCGTCAAAATAAGATGAAAACAAGTACAAATGGGAAAAAATAAATACAAACAAGAAAGCAAAAAATAAACAATAAATCAGAGCCAATTATAACAGGCAATTATAGAAAATAGCAAGTGGAATCGGTATCATATAAAAGTAAAGTTACTTCATTTTCAGTCTGCAGTCAGAATTACCCAGGATGCGAAGCATGTATTCAGGTATCACATGTAGGTACCACATGGCAGAGATATGCCGGATATGGTTTTCTGCCTGCAGAATCACAGAAAGGAGCGGTAAGGCATGTTTATGGAAGAACGGCAAAAGCTGATTGTGGATATGGTTAATACGTCCGGTCACATTACAGTGGCGGAAATACAGGAACGTTTTCAAATATCTTCGGACTGTGTCAGAAGGGATCTGCGTTCTTTGGAAAGCAGAGGGCTTTTAAAGAGGACGCATGGCGGGGCAATTAGTGCCGGTCCCAAGGGAAAGTATCCAAAAGAGCAGTACAATCCCAAAGAGAATACAGATACGGATGAGGCATGTCTGGCGGCAGCTAAAAAAGCGGTGGAGTATATTTCGGAAAATGACGTGATATATCTGACTACCTCTGCAGTCGGCTATTACATGGCACAATGTCTGCCCACAGAGTTTTCATTTACAGTTGTGACGAATTCCGTGACGGTGGCCGATGAACTGCGGAAACATCTGAATGTGTCCACGATTTTACTTGGGGGTGAGATGTCTCACCGTGGACACTGCCATGATTACTATACAATGCAGATGATGAAAAATATAAGTCTGGACAAAGCGTTTCTGTCCCATACAGCGCTGTCCATCGAAAATGGTGCTTCCATACACAACAGTGCCGGTGTGGAGCTTGGAAGACTGATCATGAAAAACAGTTCCATGAATATAGGGGTATATCCGTCCGAGAAATTGGGAAGAAAGTCTATCCACTCAGTCTGTCCGATCACAGCCTATAATCTTCTGATCACGGATGACCAGGTTTCTGAGGATTTTGTTATGCAGGCGGAAAAGTTGAAGGTGAAAGTAGATATTGCCATGCTATAAATCGGCTGATTCACAGAAATACACTCTGATATGAGGAGGAGGAAAATGTATTGTATATTAGTGACCGGGATTCCTGCATCCGGCAAAAGCACCATGGCAGAGTACCTGTCTGAGGCTTTGTGTATTCCTATGCTGTCAAAGGATAAAATCAAAGAAATTTTGTTCGATACCATCGGATTTCACTCCAGAGCAGAGAAAGTGGCGCTGGGAACCGGGGCGATGGGAATTATGTATTACTTTGCCGAACAGATGATGAAGACCGGGCAGCCCTTCATACTGGAGAATAATTTTGAAAATGTCTCAAAGCCGGGTATCCAAAAGCTGCTCAGCAGATACGGCTGTCAAGCAGTGACCGTACGCCTTTCTGGTGACGACTCTGTCCTTTATGAGAGAATGGCAAGAAGAAATGATTCCCCGGACAGACATATGGGCCATATTGTCAATGACTGTTACCCTAGACCGGAAGGGGAAACGGGGAGTATTATCCATCCGGTCCCCGCACAGGAGGACTTTATCCGTGGAATCACAG
Source organism: Blautia sp. NSJ-175 (assembly GCF_022867815.1). NCBI lineage: Bacteria > Bacillati > Bacillota > Clostridia > Lachnospirales > Lachnospiraceae > Blautia > Blautia sp. NSJ-175. The sequence continues at coordinate 44,972 of NZ_JALIFQ010000013.1, read as the reverse complement.
AGCGGGGCATGGTGGATTTCCGGCTTCCGGGTCCTCTTATGGAGATTGACACCACGGATTTTTCCAAAGTAAATCTGCAGAATATCGCAGAGGAGCTGCGGGGGATCATCTCCAATCTTTCACTGTCAGAAAACAGCAGCGAAGAAGAAAGAAGAGCCATGGGTATTAATAATTTAAAATATTAATAATACTATAAATTAATAATTTGATTCCCGGTTTGACATTCTGTTGGAATCTGCTATAGTAAAAACAGAAATAAAGTGTCCTGCAGTCTGTGTTCCGGCTGTAAAGGATGACTTTTTATCCAAAGCCCTAATAATATAGAACCAGGCTTTCAAAAAAGAGAATCTGACGGAAAGGATTAGAACAAAATTATGGAAAAGACAAATTGGAAAAAATACCTGGAGAAGCCCTATCACTGTTCCTGTGGGAAGACCCATGTGTGCAGCATAGAAGATATTATCATTAAGGAGAACGCAATTGAGCGTCTGCCTGAAATTCTCGGCAGGCACGATTATAAAAAACTCTGCATTGTCTGTGACATCAATACAAAAAAGGTGGCAGGGGATAAGGTCTGCGCAGTGCTGGATGAGACCGCGTATATATATCAGACAATCGTCTTCCAGGACAAGGAACTTGTGCCGGATGAGGAGGCAGTTACCTATTTTCTGACAGAGATTGACAGGGACTGCGATTTGATCATTGGGGTAGGCTCCGGTACGATTAATGATTTGTGCCGTTTTATCAGCTACAAGATGAATCTGGATTATTATATTGTGGGTACCGCACCGTCCATGGACGGCTATGCATCCAATGTATCACCGCTTATTATAAAGCATCTGAAAACCACATATGAGGCACATACGGCCAAAGTGATCATCGGAGACCTGGATATTCTGGCTCAGGCACCTTTATCCATGATCGCGGCAGGTGCCGGCGATATCCTGGGAAAATATGTCTGCCTGACAGACTGGCAGCTTGCCCATATCATGAATGGGGAATATTATTGTCCGGAAATGGCAGATATGGTGAGAGAATCTATCCAGAAGGTAGTGGACAATGCAAAAAAAGCGGCCGAAAGAGACAAAGAGGCCGTTGCAGCCATTATGGAAGGGCTTGTTCTGAGCGGTATTGTCATGAGCTATATCGGCAATTCCAGGCCGGCGTCCGGCAGTGAGCACCATATGTCACATTACTGGGAAATGATGTTTTTACTGGATCAGCAGCCGGATCCCCTTCACGGTACAAAAGTAGGGATCGGAACGGTAGCAGCCATTAAAATGTATGAAAAACTGAGAGTTCTTGGCAAAGATGCAGTGCCGGACAGTGCTCCTCATTTTGACTACAATACCTGGAGCGGTGAAATCGAGGCAGCTTACGGACCGGCAGCACCCGGTGTGCTGAAGCTGGAGCAGTCCATCGGCAAAAATAAGGATGAGGAAGTCGCAAGAAGAAGAGAGGCGTATCTTGAGAATCTGGATAAGATCCAGGCACTGATCGATGAATTGCCAAAGGCTGAAACCATCATGGATATTCTGAAGTCCATGGATGCACCGTATTATCCCGATCAGATCAAGGTGACAGCAGATGTTTTCAAGAGAAGCATCTATTATGCAAAGGATTTGAGAAACCGGTTTGGTCTTCTGCAGCTCTTATATGACCTGGAGCTTCAGGAGGAATTCAGCAGCAGGCTGATCGAAGAAATATATCAGGCATAAATCACATTGCACGGTCCGTCCTGTTTGTGATAAACTGTAAGCAAAGAACTGGAAAAAGGAGCTTAGAGTTTATGAGACGGGTTTTAGAAAATGAATATCTGAAAGTATCCGTGGAAGACCATGGCGCTGAACTGGTCAGTGTATATGATAAGGAAAATGAAAGAGAAGAACTTTGGCAGGCAGAGCCTCCTTACTGGAATCGCCATGCGCCCATTCTCTTTCCGAATGTGGGAAAACATCATGACAATACATATCGTCTGAACGGAAAGGAATTCCGCACCAGCCAGCACGGGTTTGCCAGGGACAGAGAATTTGTATGCATCAGCAAAACAGCATCGGTTCTCACCCACAAACTGGTTTCAGATGAGGAGACCAGAAGTTACTTTCCTTTTGATTTTGAACTGTATATCACCCACCGCCTGGAAGAAAGGCAGCTTTCGGTAGAGTGGAAAGTGGTGAATACGAGCGGAGAAATCATGTATTTTACCATTGGCGGCCATCCCGGTTTTCGGGTTCCCATATGGGAGGGCAGCAGACAGACGGATTATTATCTTCTGTTTCAAAAGGGACCGGCACTTAAGTACAAACTGGTATACGGTGACAGCGGTACAGCAGACGCTGCCGGAGAATATACACTGAATCTGGAGGAGGCGGATGGATATTACAGATGCCCCATCACAGAGCATATGTTTGACAGGGATGCCCTGATTTTTGACGATACCCAGGTTGAATGGGTGGGAATCGGTTATCCTGACGGGACGCCTTATGTAGTTATGGAATGTGAAGGATTTACAAATTTCGGAATCTGGACAATGCCGGGAGGACCTTATATCTGCCTGGAGCCGTGGATGGGACGCTGCGATGATTATGGCTTTGCAGGAGATATTTCCGATAAAAAGGATGTTATCACCCTTAAAGAAGGGGAGACTTTTGATAAAAGTTATCGTATGACATTTTATAAATAGACCCGCTTCATGAACAGACAGAACCGTAGAAAAAAGCATAAACCAGAAATGAAAAAGCTGCAGAGCAGAAATGTTCGGCAGCTTTTTTAGTCCGGCAGAAAGTGCGAAAAATTTGTAGGGATTTTATAGAGAATTTTTTGTTATCCTTATTACAATATCTGTGTATCGCGAAACGTGTTGCCGGGCATGCATTGTCTGTGCATCGCGAAACGTGTTGCCGGGCATGCATGGAACAGTAACCATACCGGCTCCGGATGAGATACAGGCAGACAATAAGTGCAGGATGGGAGGAAATATGGCTGAGAAAATTTTGATCGTGGATGATGAAAAGGATATCCGCTGCATGCTGAGAGATTATTTTGAGCTGCAGGGATATGAGATTTATACTGCAGCAGACGGGGAGGAAGCTCTGGATAAAATGAAGATACAGCCGGACATGATCCTTCTGGATATCAATATGCCGGGTATGGACGGCTATGAGGTGTGCAGAAGGATCAGGGATTACGTGAGCTGTCCCATTCTCTTCCTCACAGCAAGGGTGGAGGAACAGGACCGGGTCAATGGCCTGATGATCGGCGGAGATGATTATATTATGAAACCGTTCAGCATGGATGAACTGGATGCCAGGATCATGGCGCACCTGCGGCGGGAGAAGCGTATGGCATCCAGAGAACAGCTTCAATTTCAGGGAAAACTGGTTATCAACTACTCGCAGAGAAAAGTATTTTATGACGGGGAACAGATTCCCTTCACCAAAATGGAGTTTGACCTGATAGAATTTTTGTCCATGCATAAAAAGCAGGTCTTCAGCAAAGAACGCATATATGAAGCAGTTCGAGGCTATGACGGGGAGGGGGACAGCAATATTATCATGGAGCATATCAGAAGAATCCGGCAGAAACTGAAAAAACATACAAATCATGACTATATAGAAACCGTTTGGGGAGTGGGATACCAATGGATTGGATAGAGGAATACCTGGAGAATCTGGGAACAAGGATCAGAAACCTGAATCTGAGAAAGTCTCTGCGCCTTTATATCTTTGTGGCTGTGCTGGCAATCTGCCTGGCTTCTGCCATGACCATACAGACCTGTAATGGATGGAAACGGATCATCGAGACACCATATGGGCATAAGACATCAGAGAACGTATTCAATAAAGACCAGAATGCTGTCTTTACTTTGGAATATTTTGTACCGGAAAAAGAACTGACGAAAATGGATGTCATTCTTCTTGAAATCATCAATCTTCTGCAGTATGGATGTGTGCTGCTGTATTCCGTTCTGGCTATCGCCTTTGTGTCCAGGCTGTACTACAGAAATAAATTGAAAAAGCCCATTACCATCATGACCGACGCAGCACAGCACATATCCAGAAATGATATGGGGTATTCCTGCAGATATGACAGTGCAGATGAAATGGGGCAGCTCTGCAGATGCCTGGATGACATGCGTCTGAAAATCATCTCATATCAGGAGAATCTCTGGAAACAGGCGGAAGATCAGAGAACACTCAATGCGGCGTTTGCCCATGATCTGCGCACGCCTCTGACGGTTATGCAGGGCTATGTTGACCTGCTGCTTCGCTTTTATCCGGATGGACGTCTGCCAAAGGAGAAGGTCATGGAGATTCTTAAGACCATGCAGGAACAGCTTGGACGGCTTAAAAACTTCGGCGGAACCATGAAGGAAATCCACAGTATGGAGGAGCGGGCTCCCCAGTTAAAAAAGATACCGCTTTCCTTACTTTACGACAAGACCCGTGAGACGGCAGCTGCGCTTGAAGAGACCGGCGGTATGGAGATTGAGGTGAAGCTGAAGGGAAATCCCGCAGCAGAACTGCTGGCAGATGAGTTTTTTGTGCTGGAAGTGGCCGAGAATCTTTTGTCCAATGCGCTCCGTTATGCGGATAAGAAGATAGAAGTGCTTCTGGAAGCAGAACGTGAGGAAGGACCTCTCAGGCTGTATGTAAAGGACGACGGAAGAGGATTTTCAAAAGAGGAGCTTACAAAGGCTGTCTCCCCGTATTACAGGGAGAAAACAGAGGACGACGGTCAGGACAGCAGCCATTTCGGCATAGGCTTGTCCATCAGTGCCCTGCTCTGCAAAAAGCACGGGGGAGAGCTGGAGCTTGCCAACAGCATTCACGGAGGTGCCATTGTCTGTGCAGTATTTTCCTGTATGTAGGGAAAATATAGAGATTTCTCTTTTATGATAAGACGCAGACAAGAAGAAAGGAAGTAGGGATATTGTATGGATACGAAGATCGTGATCAAAAATCTGAGTAAAAATTATGGGAAAAAGCAGGCTCTGAAAAATGTGGACCTTACCATCCGCCAGGGTATGTTCGGCCTTTTGGGACCTAACGGTGCCGGCAAGACGACGCTTATGAAAATCATAGCCACTCTGCTGCAGAAGACAGAAGGAGATGTGCGCGTATGCGGCATTGATATTAACAATGACAGGGAAATCCGGCGGATCATCGGGTATCTGCCCCAGGACTTTTCCATGTACGGAAACATGTCCGTGTACGAGGCCATGGATTATCTCGGCGTATTGTCCGGGCTGTCCAGGCAGCAGAGAAAGGATCGAATACCGTCTCTGCTCGAACAGGTGAATCTGACAGATGATGTGAAAACAAAAGTGCGCGCCATGTCAGGCGGGATGCGAAGAAGGCTCGGCATTGCCCAGGCGTTGATTCATGATCCTAAAGTGCTGATCGTGGATGAACCCACTGCGGGACTTGACCCGGAGGAGCGGGTGCGTTTCCGCAATCTGCTCAGTGAGACGGCAAAGGACAGAGTGGTCATCCTGTCCACACATATTGTAGGGGATGTGGAGGCTACCTGTGAGGATATCGCCGTTCTGAACCGGGGGTGCGTGCTCTTCCAGGGAACAGTCACAGAGCTTCTGGAGGAAGCCAGCGGCAGGATATACAGCGCCCAGGTGTCCAGAATGGAACTGGAGAGTATTCGGAACAATTATACAGTCACCAGTATAATGATGCAGGGAAATCATGCGTATGTCCGCCTGATCTCTGATGAAAAACCTTTCGCTGATGCACAGATATGCGATGCCAATGTGGAGGATGCCTATATGTATCTGATGCAGGAGGAGAGGAGGGGAAAATAATGTTTTTGAAACTCTTTGCCAAAGAATGCGGGCAGATGTTAAAAAGCCTGATCTATTACCTGTTTCTGGCTGCAGTCGTGTTCTTCTATGTAAGTCAGGTGGGAAGCTTTACCCCCTATTCGGAACCTTTAAAGGGACAGGAGGAGAGCTATGGTATAAAAGCAAGTTCTGATAAGCAGCAGATCATGGGAGCCACGCTGGCCTTACTTGCGGGAGAGTATGAGGCGAACAGTTACACGGCTTATCCGGTGGGATTTTATAAAAATGTAGTTCTGACAAAAGAAAAACAGGAGAAGATCCATCAGATCCTCATGGACTGTACCGGTCTGGAAGAAGGCTACACAGATGCCATACGTGAGTCATCAGAGGAGGCGCCGCAGACAGAGGACGGTTCTTATATACAGATCGCAGGAATCAATCCGCCGCTTCTGCCTCCCGCAGAGGATCTGTCCTATGACAGGTTTTTGAGATATATGACAAAAGCGGATAAGATCATCGGAGGAGGTACCAGCTACGCTGCTGATAATGTGAAAAACAATGCCAAGACGTATGCCACATACGAGGATGCGAAAAAAGTATATGACGCCAGCCTGTACACGGACCGTATTTCCAGAGGAAAGGCAAGGCTTTTCTGTGATTATATGGGCATTGTCCTGGGACTACTCCCTGTATTTCTGGCGGTTACCAGAACACTCCGTGACAAACGTTCCATGGCACAGGAAGTGATCTATGCCAGGAGAGCGTCCTCTGTGACCATTATCGCGGCCCGGTATTTTTCAGCCATGTTCTTGACGATCATGCCGCTGTTTCTGCTGTCTTTGACACCTATGCTGCAGTGTATCTACTATGGACACCAGCTTGGTGTGTCCGTGGATGTGCTGGCCTTTGGAAAATATATTCTGGGATGGCTTCTTCCGGAAACCGCCTTTGTACTGGCCTGCGGATTCTTCCTGTCTGAGTCAGTGGGAGGGCCTGCAGCCATACTGGTGCAGGTGGTCCTCTGGATGGTGAGCATCAGCACAGGCGGAACCAAGCTTGTCGGCACGGTAGGATGGAATCTGATACCCAGGTTTAACAATGACCAGGCCACAGATGTATGGCTGTCCGTGTTCGGGCAGATGGTCAGGAACCGGCTTCTGTATGCCGGGCTTGCTCTGCTTTTTATGGCAGGTACGGTGTTTATTTATCACATGAAGCGGAAAGGAGTGCTGGGCGGACGTGGAAAGAATTTTATCCATAGAAATAGAACACTTTAAAAACCATTATGCGGGGCATTTGGCAGCAGCTCTTCTGCTTAGTCTGCTGGCTCCGGTGATCATGGGAATGGAGGCGCTGAACCAGTATCAGGCAGGCCAGATTCTGGATGTGTACTTTTCCCTGCTGGGGATCGTGCTTCTGACACCGCTTTTTATGCCGGAGCAGAATAAGGATATCCGGGATCTGCTGGCGAGCAGGGAGTATCCGCTGAGAAACATCCAGCTTCTGCGCCTGCTGCAGGCAGTTGTCATTCTGGCAGTGCTGAACCTGCTGGTCTTATTTCAGATGAAACTGGGGGAGTGCACCTTTCCTTTTGGAACTTATTTTTGGTGCGCCATGGCGAACTGTCTTTTTCTGGGGGGCCTTGGCATCTTCGCTTACGGGATCACGGACCATCTGGTGATTGCCTATATGATACCGGTATTTTATTATATCTGCTGCTACGGCGCAGGACAGAAATATCTGGGCAAATTTTATCTGTTCTCTCTCATGACCGGTGATCTGGAAAATAAGATATGGCTGGGGACAGCAGGCATTTTGCTGACTGCAGCAGGTATTGTGATAAGAAACAGAAAGAAATAGAACTGTAAAAGCCGCTTCTGACAGGCTAATCCTGTTGGAATGCGGCTTTTTCTGTTGTCAGTTCAGGGACATCCATACATCCCACATAGCGGCCTACGCGGCGGTATTGGTAATAATCTGTGACCGAAATATCGTCAATTGTCCCGTTTAAGGATTTCAGGAGGACATTTTTATGATTTTTATAAAATCTTCCGATGAACAGCAGGCCGTTATGGAGCACCATCCATATTTCGCCGTTTTTGGGGCGGAGGCAGTCATTGCGGTGGAAGCCCAGGACAGAATTTCTGAAGAATTTCGGCTCCAGCAGATCGGTTCGTATCCAGACAAGAAAGGTGCAGTCCTCTGTCAGCGGATTTTTATCTACCGTAACGTTATGCGTCTTAACACTGTCAAATTCGGCCCAGCCGTTAACAATATTGGTGAATTCATAACACCTCAGGGTCATCTTTTCATTGGTTTTCAGACGTGTCATACGGTCGTATTCCAGATCAATGACATATTTGATATATTCCTTCTGACAGACGGGCAGTTGTTTGAAACGGCGGAGATATTCTTCGTAATCATAGGGAATGGTGACAGGCCGCCCTGAAAATTCATCCAGTGAGCAGTTGAGGGCCGTGGCTATGGCAGACATGGTTTCAAATCCCGGATTGGCGGTGATGCCGCTTATGATTTTTGAAAGTGTTCCCACAGGGATATTACTGATAAGGGACAGCATCTCAATGGTATAACCCTGTGCCTTCATGATTTCTTTGATTTTTTTATTGTTCATGTTCCGTTCCTTCCAAATATGGAATAATATGGCAGCAAGCTGCGTTGACAAGTATATGCCGGTTTCATATAATAGAAACATTCGTGTTTTACTGAGCCACTGAGAAATATTCTATTTGGGAGGAAATATACCATGAATCGTGAAAATTTTCAAGAACTGATGTCTGAGGGAAGGCTGCTGGAGATAGCTCTGCAATATCTGCTGGAGTCAGAAACCCAGGAGAAAAAGGAAAGGCATACAGAACATATAACCGGTTACATTCAGGAACGGATGGAAAAGGATGTGGGGGCATGTACAGGGGTCCTGCTGAACAGGCTGGGTATCACTCCGAATCTGAAAGGGCATACATATCTGAGGAAAGCCATCGAACTGGAGGTGGAAAGCAACAGCAGCATGGAGGGTATGATGAAATGTCTGTATCCCCAGGTAGCTGCTGACTGCAACGCGTCACCGGCCAGTGTGGAGCGGAATATCCGCCACGCCATAGAGGTAATGTGGGAGCGGGGCAACCAGGAGCTTTACCGGGAAATTACAAACCATTATGTGCAGAAGCGTCCCAGCAACGGACAGTTTATCACCTCCATTGCCGCATATTTCCGGGACGGACGGATATTTATACACTGAAAGACAAAAACTTAGGATAAACTTAATAAATTCTCAACGATTTCCTGGTATGATAGCGAAAGGAGGAGGATTAGAAATGGCAGAAAAGATACTGGTAGTGGATGACGAGAAAGAGATTGCTGATCTGGTAGCGCTTTATCTGGAAAATGAGAATTATCAGGTCTATAAATATTATACAGCAGAGGAGGCAGTGGCCTGTATTGAAAGGGAAAAGATAGACCTGGCCCTGCTGGATATTATGCTTCCCGGTATGAGCGGTCTGGAAATATGCAGAAAGATCAGGGAAACATACACATTTCCTGTGATCATGCTGACCGCAAAGGGGGAGGAACTGGATAAGATCACCGGCCTGAGCCTCGGAGCTGACGATTATATCACAAAGCCATTCCGGCCTCTGGAGCTGGTGGCAAGAGTGAAGGCCCAGCTCCGCAGGTATAAGAGGTACAACTCCGGTTATGAAGCGGATGCAGATATTCTGGAGCATTCCGGCCTTGTGCTGAATATCAGGACACATGAATGCACACTGGATGAAAAACCTCTTTCCCTGACACCTACAGAATTTTCGATCCTGCAGATTCTGTGCAGGAAGAAGGGAAAAGTGGTGAGCGCGGAGGAATTGTTCCATGAGATCTGGGGTGATGAGTATTTCAGCAAGAGCAATAATACCATAACAGTGCATATCCGCCACCTGAGGGAGAAGATGAATGACTCTTTTGAGAGTCCGAGATATATCAAGACAGTCTGGGGGTATGGATATAAAATTGAAGGATAAGATTTTGTTTCTTTTAAAAATCATCATTGGTGCTAGTGTGATATTTATGATATGTTTCGGTATTTTTTATGTTGTGGATATTTACGGGAACGGCCTGGTGCTGGACTGGATCGCTGATAAATTTGTATCCACTTCCGTGCAGACCAATACAACGACAGGAGCGGAGTTTTACAAACAGGAGATTTCCTGGTTCGCGGTGAAAGATTTTCTGCTGAAGTGTTTTTGTATCGTTTCGCTATTTATTTCAGCAGTTATCTATTTTACCATTCATTTCTATACAAAGCGTAAAGTGGCAGACACAGAAAAAGAAGCGGGAAAGCTGATCCGCAGGTATATGGATACTGAAAATGCCCGGGCGGAAGATGTGTTTGCACAGCAGTACGCAGAGATCGGAACGGAGATGGAGCGTGTAAAGTCGGTCATGCGGCATCACGAACAGGTATTAAAAGAGGAAAGCAGGCGCAAGAGCGATCTGCTGACATATCTGGCCCATGACTTGAAGACTCCGCTTACCTCTGTGATGGGGTATCTGAGCCTGCTTAACGAGGCGCCGGATATGCCGGAGGCACAGAAGGAAAAGTATGTGGGGATTGCTTTTGACAAGGCCTGCCGTCTGGAAAGCCTTTTAAATGAGTTTTTTGAGATCACCCGCTACAACCTACAGGAGATACCCCTGGAAAAAGAGACCATTGACCTGTATTATATGCTGGTGCAGATGATGGATGAATTTTATCCGATTCTCACTGCCCACGGAAATACAGCAGAGCTGCGCGCAGATGAGGAACTGAAACTGTACGGAGATTCGGAAAAGCTGGCAAGGGTCTTTAACAATATCCTGAAAAATGCGGTGGCGTACAGCTATCCGGACACAGTGATCCGGATCACTGCCCGGGAGGCAGGGGAAAATATGGAAATCTCTTTTGCAAATAGGGGAAAAACCATACCAAAGCAGAAGCTGGAATCCATCTTTGAGAAATTCTTCCGTCTGGATGAGGCCCGGGGCAGCAACACAGGAGGCGCAGGGCTGGGACTGGCGATCGCAAAGGAGATCGTGGAACAGCACGGAGGAACCCTGCGGGCAGAAAGCAAAGATGAACTGACGGTATTCTATGTGTCACTCCCTCTTCGCCAATCCTGAAAAATGGCAGCATCTTAGGATTTTCTTAGGAAAATATCAACTGAATATTAAAGTAAAGAACTCCCCGGACAGATATAATGTTATTAAGAACAGGGGAGTTCTTTATATATACGCAGAGAGGAAGTGCTGACCTAATGGAAAAGAGAGAGAAGACGGCCAAAAGGATGACAAAAAGACAGAGGAGGAGAAGGCAGAGAAGGAGGCGGATACTGGCGGCAGTGATGCTGTCCGTGGTTTTGTTAGGCTTTTCTGCATATTTTGTTTTGGGACAGGACAAAGGGGAGATGTCTTCATGGACAGAGCAGACTGATACAGAAAGCCTGAAAGGGATCAACAGCAGAAATGCCATTCTGGAGGAGCTTAAGACAGGGAAGATATTGGCGGATAAAGGGGCAGATGACAGAATCTATCCGGCATCCCTGACCAAGATCATGACAGCGGTTCTGGCAATCGAAAATATTCCGGATCTTAAGGAGAGCATAACAGTCCCGGAGAGCATATTTCCCGGCCTCTACGCGGAAGGGGCGTCCATGGCCGGGTTTTGCCCGGGGGAAGAGGCTGTGGGGACAGATCTTCTCTACGGGGTGCTGCTTCCCTCAGGTGCGGAATGCTGCCTGGCTTTTGCCGACCGAATCGCCGGTTCGGAGGAGGATTTTGTGAAAATGATGAATGATAAGGCCGGAGAGCTGGGAATGGAGCATACGCATTTTACCAATTCCACGGGGCTTCAGGATGAGAACCATTATTCCACAGTGAGGGACATCTCTGTACTGCTTCGGTACGCTCTGGAATCGGATACCTTCCGCCGGGTATTTACCAGCAGCAGCCACAGCACCAATCCATCGGCATGCCATCCGGATGGATTTACCTTTGTCAGCACCATGTTCCGGGAGATGAACAGCGCGGCAGTGTCAGGCGGCGAGATCCTGGGAGGAAAGACAGGATACACCAAAGACGCGGGACTCTGCCTTGCCAGTCTCGCAGTCATAGACGGAAAAGAGTACATTCTTGTGACGGCTCATGCAAGGGGAGACCATGAGACGAAGCAGTATCATGTGGAAGATGCGGTGAAGATATACAGTCAAATAGGGAAATGAAGTATGGTTCCCAAAGTGCAGAAAAAATCAGAGAGTGTAAATTCTCTGATTTTTTCTGCATTTCATAATTAAATAAATATGGAAAGCAAACTTGACATTGTGGGAAAGAGTGCTATAATTAATGTATGGAAAGCAAACTTTCCATACAGAGGTGATAACATGAAAAATCGGCTGGAAGAATTGAGAAAACAAAGGGGAATCAAACAGGAAGAACTGGCGGAGGCAGTGCAGGTATCCCGTCAGACAATAGGTTCTCTGGAAAATGGACGATATAATCCGTCTATCCTGCTGGCATTTAAGCTGGCAGGATATTTTGGAGTCACAATTGAAGATATTTTCATATATGAGGAGGATGCAGAATGACGAAAAAAGAAAGAAACAGACATTTTATTAACATTTCAATCGGATGTGTTCTTTTTATCCTCGGAATTACCGGAATATCGGATGAATATTATGCGTTAATGGCATGTGTCGGGGGAGCCACATTTTTTGCAAACGGAGTACTTCCTTTTTTTTCAAATTTTTATTATCGGTCGCCGAAGCGAAGAAAGAAGTATGAAGAACGGCTTCATAAAAGAAAGATTAACTACATTGACGAACGTAAAAAGTTTCTTCGTGACAAAGCAGCCCACGTGTCGTATATGTTCATGTGGATGATTTTACTTCTTCTGGCCTTCATACTCACTCTGTTGAAGGTGGAATGGTGGGTGGCGGCAATGCTGGCAGGGCTCAGTGTACTGCAGTATCTCATTGCCAGTGTGGCCTTTTTCTATCTGGAGCGAAAAATGTAAAGAAAGGCTTGAAATGTATATCCGGCTGTGATATGCTGTCACCAGTATATAAAGAGAGGTGCTACGATGAGAAAATAATCTATTTTTTAAAAACATGCGGAACTGGAAGAACGATACCATGGGTATCGGAGGTTTGTCATGTTATCAGAAGATAGATTATATTCATCCAATACAAGCTTAGCTGCAGTGACAGCGGGAGAGAGATCGATACTCTTACTGTCTGCATAAGGTTATGCTGTGCGCCTTTTTAAGATGTGGTCATATTCCGTAAATTGATTGAGCGTGTATGGAAAGCATGGATATAAAAAATCGTCTGGTAACAGGCGATTTTTTTATGGCGGCAGAATGGCAGAGAGCAGCATTCTGCGCCCACTGGGAGAGTGATCTATTATGGCAAAAATAAGCGCATCGGGATTGACTTTTTGTTACGACGGAAGTTATGACGACATATTTTATGAGGCATCCTTTATCATGGATACCAATTGGAAACTTGGCCTGATCGGACGAAACGGCAAGGGCAAGACCACACTGCTCAGGCTTTTGATGGGGCAGTATTCCTACAGGGGAAGTATCAGCAGTTCGGTTTTATTCGATTATTTTCCTTTTCAAATACAAAAGGAGGATATGGAGCGTGATACGATAGAAGTGATCGAACGCATACAGCCTGACTATGAGCAGTGGAGAATCTGCAGGGAACTGGAACTTCTGCATGTGGAGGCAGATATTCTCTACCGTCCGTATCAGACACTGAGCCACGGAGAGCGAACAAAGGTCATGCTGGCAGTGCTTTTTTCCAGGGAAAATTATTTTCTGCTCATTGATGAGCCGACGAATCACCTGGATATGGAGACCAGAGAGCTGTTGTGTGCGTACCTGAACAGGAAGAAGGGATTTATACTGGTATCCCATGACAGATGGCTGCTGGATTCCTGTATTGACCACGTGCTGGCCCTGGAGCGGAATCAGATCGAGGTGGAAAAAGGAAACTTTACTTCCTGGTGGGAGAATAAGCAGAGAAGAGACCAATATGAGATATCAGAAAACGAAAAGCTGAAACAGGAGATCAAAAAGATGGAGGAATCCGCCAGAAAGGCTTCTGCCTGGGCAGAGAAGGCGGAAAACACCAAGATTGGTTTTAATCCTTTGAAGGAACATGACAGGTTCCTGGACACAAGAGCTTACATCGGGGAAAAAGCCAGGCGCATGCAGCAGAGAAGAAAGAACCTGGAGCGCAGGCAGCAGACTGCCATCAGAGAAAAGGAACAGCTTTTAAAAAATCTGGAGCAGCCCGCACAGCTCAGACTGACACCCCTTACCCATCACAAGGAGACCTATATCAGAATAAAGGATGCTTCTGTTTCTTACGGCAGCCATCAGGTGATCCGAAACTTCAGTATGGAGCTGAAACGTGGAGAACGCATTCTGCTGCAGGGAAAAAACGGCTGCGGAAAATCCAGTATTCTGAAAATGATCCTGCGCGACGCAGGCATGCGCCTTCCCCGGGAGAAGGATTTCTGTGTACAGGGACAGCATGAGCTGGCAGCGGGGCTGGAAATTTCTTATATCAACCAGGATACTTCCTTTTTAAGGGGCAGTCTGGATGCGTATATGGAGCGGGAATCCCTGGACGGCAGCCTTTTCAGGGCAATTCTGCGGAAGCTGGATTTTGAAAGGATACAGTTTGAAAAGCCCATGGAAGAGTATTCAGAAGGCCAGAAGAAGAAAGTCCTCATAGCCTCCAGCCTTCTGAAGCCGGCCCATCTCTACATTTGGGATGAACCTATGAACTACATTGACATATTTTCCAGAATGCAGATTGAGGAACTGATCCTGGAGTATGAACCAACCATGCTGTTGGTTGAGCATGACAGGGATTTTGGAAACCGCTGTGCCACGCAGGTGATCACAATCTAGAGCCTGAGATTCAGCTCGGCAAACTTTTCTGTGAGTATTCCTGTGGACCAGTCGTACATCTGGGTGGTTTCATACTGCCTGTAGGTGTACTCCTGGGCAACCAGTACCATCAGATAGATATCATACCAGAGGGCCCGGAGCTGTTCCTCTGGTGTTAAGCATTCCTTACCGTACCCCTGAAGAAAATCCGGGTCCTGTCCGTAGGTGCGGAAGCCCACTTCCATAAGCGGGTCAGCCCAAAGACTGCGTTCCCAGTCAATGAGGCCGGAAATCCTGCCGTTTTTCACGAAGATGTTGCCGTCCCATAAGTCCCAGTGAACCAGGCAGGGTACCGTAACCTGTTCAAACAGGGACCTGCTGTTTTCAAGAAAGCTTCTGAGGGTTGGGACGGGGATTTTCAGATCCACAGACATGGCCTTGGCGTCGGAAAAGGCCATGTCCATCATGCGGCAGAAGACCGTGTACCAGTCGTTGCCCTGCATTTGGGGCTGGCCGATATAGCCGAAGGACTCCCCGGTGATGCTGTTTATTTTGCGGTTGAGCATTCCGGTATCCCTGCGAATCTGTTTTTTGACGGATTCCGGTACGGAATCTGCCAGGGAGAAGAGACTGTTTCCTTCCAGCTTTTCCATGAAAAAGTAGGGGGAGCTGCACAGGGTGAGACTGTCATCAAAAAAGAAGATTTTTGCCACAGGCACATCTGTTTTCTCGGCGGCAAGTCTCATGGCAGCCACTTCACTGTACATGATATTCTTTTCGTAGGACATGATACAGGCATCCCTTGGGGGTGCTATTTTTAAAACGGATTCCCGTCCGCTGTCAAAACGCAGAAGATAAGCCACGTTAAAATATCCTTCCGTAAGTTCCAGAATCTCTGTACAGGTTTCACCGGGAAAGGCTTTTTGTGCCATTTGTTTCAGCGTTTCAGCGGACTGTGTGTTTTTTGTCATACTTTTCATATTGATACCTCACATTTGTTTTTTTGGTATATCCGGACGGCCCAGGCAGCAGTCACAAGATCACCTGCCGCGCATGCAGCCCAGAGAACGGTTATATTTCCTAAAAAGCCGGCAGCAAGCAGGATGGGAAGCTGGATCAGGCAAATACTTCCGATGGAAAGAAGGAAGGCTGTCCTTGCATTTCCGGTTGACTGGAAATAAGCTGCGGCTGTCTGGACAAAGCCTTTCACACAAAAGGAAAGGCTCATGATCCGCAGAGCCTGCATTCCAATCCTGCGGATTTCTTCCTGGTCTGTGAAGAAGCGGAAGATAAGGCCTGCTCCGGCCAGGGAAAGCAGGGTGATGGCAAGGCCATAGAAAAAGTCAGCCTTCAGGGCACACCGGACCGTATCCCGGACTCTTTTGTAGTTTCTGTCCCCGTAATTGTAGCCGATAATGGGCTGGATGCCCTGCATGATACCGGTAAACGGTGTGAAGAGGACAGAGGTGATGCGGCTTAAGATAGAGTAAGCGCCAAGGGCCATGGTACCGCCTGCTGCAACCAGCATATGGTTGAATACCGCAATGATAAAGCTGCTGCCCAGGTTATTCAGAAAGGAGGGCAGGCCCACAGAGACGATTTCCCCTGCCAAAGCTCTGTGAAAGCGGATATGGCGCAGGGAAATCCTGCAGGGTGTCTTCTTCCGTATAAAGAAATAATACAGGCTGGTAAGCATGGAAACAGCCTGGGAGGCCAGAGTTGCCAGGGCAGCTCCGGATATTCCCATATGAAAGACATAGATGAAAAGCGGGTCCAGCACCATATTCAGCAAAACAGGGAGAGACCACTGCAGGGTGGAATAGGAGATGTCTCCGTTGGCCCGCATTACGCCGGAAAATCCGGTGCTTATAATGGTTCCTGCCAGCAGAATCCTGCCGTAGTCACGTATGTAGGGCAGAATCTGCCCGGAGGCGCCCAGAAGTCTGACCAGAGGCTCGAACAGGCCAAGGCCCGCAAGCGTGACCAGCCCGGCGCAGATGAGCCAGAGAAAGAACATGCAGCCAACAGCGTCGGCAGCCTTCTCCTTTTCCTTTGCACCAAGCTTTCTGGACAGCACAGAGCCGGTTCCTGAGCCGACTGTGGTGGTGATGCCCCCGATCAGGACGGTCACAGGGGAGAAGACGCCGACGGCTGCGCTTGCATACCCGCCCACACCCCGGGACACATAGAAGGCATCGGTCAAGCCGTACATGCTGTATAAGATCAGGGAAAATGTGGTCTGGGAGCACATAGTGAGCAGCAGGCTTTTCAGCGGCTGCTGTCCCAAACGGTTTTCTGTCAATCATATCACCGCCTTAATAGGATTTTTTGTAACTGTTCAGCCAGGTCTGCGCATTTACTGCGCTGACCGTGTATAAGACCGGTTACGTTCTCTTTATGGTATCAGTATACAGAAAAATATTTAAAATAGCTATAGCCTGTACAACCAATCTGTAAAAAAGGAGGTATTCATGAATACGATCAAGATAACAGGCGCCTGGGAGGGCTGCCTGAAAAACATTTCCCTGGAAATACCGAAGAATAAACTGGTGGTTTTCACCGGATTGTCAGGATCCGGAAAATCCACGCTGCTGATCGATGTCCTGTACAATGAATGTCAGAGACAGTATCTGGAAGCCATGGCCTTTCAGGGAATAAACAAACCGAAAGTGGAGCGCATACAGGGCGCGTCCCCCGCCATTGTGATACAGCAGACAGCCTCAAACCGCAATCCGCGCTCCACAGTGGGAACCATGACAGATGTCTATACTGACCTGCGGATGATCTATGAGAAGCTGGGGGTCAGGACTTGTCCCCACTGCGGCAGCGTGATCTCCTCCTCTTCATGTAAGGAGGAGACTGAGAAAAAAGGAAATGATTTTTATGTTTATATGTACTGCAGTACGTGCGGCAGAAGGATGGATAAGATCACACGCACTTATTTTTCTTTTAACACCAGGGAGGGCGCATGCCCGGCCTGCGAAGGCCTGGGGAAGATACATTCCATAAAAAAGGAACGGGTGACAGACGAGTCCCTGTCCCTGGAGGACGGAGCGGTACGTTTTTTTGAAAAACAATATGGAAAATACCAGTGCTCTGTACTGAAAAAGGCCTTTGCCCACTATGGGCTTGACCAGGACTTAAGTGTACCTGCAGAGCGGTTTAGCCGGGAACAGAAAGCAGTTTTGTACGAGGGAGCTGACAGCAGCGCGGTAAAAGCGCTTTTTCCGGACCGTGAACCGCCGAAAAGTGTCACGCAGGGCAGGTTTGAGGGGATTTACCCTATTTTGTGGAGACGTCTGGCAGAAAAAAACGGGGATACAAAGCAGCTCGGGGAATATTTTGACGTGGTGGAGTGTCCCCGGTGTAAAGGAGAAAGGCTTGGAGAGATCAGCCGGAAGGTGACTGTGCGGGGCATCCGTCTGCCGGAGCTTTCCCTCTTTTCCCTGGAAAAATTATACGGATGGGTGCAGGAGCTGCGGAGTTTACTGACAGAGCATGAAAAAGAATTTGTAGATGCCTATCTGCTTGATATAGAGACAAAGCTTGGACGTTTTATGAAGGTGGGGCTTGGATACCTGTCCTTAGACAGGCAGATCCTTACACTGTCCGGAGGGGAGATGCAGCGTCTCCGGCTGGCTGCAGCGCTGGATTCGGAGCTGTCCGGTATTCTATACATTCTGGATGAACCCACTGCAGGACTGCATCCGAGAGATACAGAGGGGCTGCTGGCAATCCTGAAAAGGCTCCGTGATATGGGAAATACGGTGCTTGTCATAGAACATGATGTGGATGTTATGGCAGGCGCGGACTATGTGATGGATATGGGACCCGGATCAGGAAAATACGGCGGGGAGGTGATTGCCGCAGGTACTCTCGCTGAGATCATGCAGCAGAGTGCCTCTGTGACCGGAACCTATCTGCAGAACCCCCAGCCCGGGAAGATGAGATTCAGGGCGCCTGACGGAGCTGTCCGGATTGAGAATGCGGATATTTTTAACCTGAAGCATGTGTCTGTGGAGATTCCCACAGGGTGCCTTGTCTCCGTCACCGGCCCTTCAGGTTCGGGAAAATCCACGCTTATCTTTCAGGTGCTTGCAAAGGGGAGAACCGATGCGCAGCAGAATCGTGTCACAGGGCTTGAGCGGTTTGACAGGATCGTGGAGACGGACCAGTCGGCACTTGCCAGGATGAAACGGTCCAATGTGGCAACATTTTCAGAGGTTTATACAGAGATCAGGAATGTTTTCGCCGGCACGGAGGATGCAAAAAAGGCCGGTTTCTCAGCAAAACATTTTTCCTTTAACACACCGGGAGGCAGATGTGAAAACTGCGGAGGGATGGGATATGTGGAGAATAACATGCTGTTTTTTGCTAACACGGAAGTGGTCTGCCCGGTGTGTAACGGCAACCGGTTTGACAAGGGTGTGCTGGCTGTGACTTACCGGGGATACTCCATTAAGGAGATTCTGGATATGTCCGTAGATGAGGCGCGCCATGTCTTTGCAGACCATAAAAAAATCTTAAGGATATTGGCGCTGCTGCAGGATGTGGGGCTTGGTTATCTGCAGCTTGGGCAGTCGCTGACCACCTTGTCCGGCGGCGAAGGGCAGCGGCTGAAGCTGGCTAAGGAGCTGATCGAAAACCGTGGGAATAACCGGTGTCTGTATTTAATGGATGAGCCTACTACTGGGCTTCATCCGAGAGATATCGAACATTTTTTGGTACTTTTAGACCGGCTGACAGATGCCGGGAATACTGTCTTTGTGGTGGAGCATAACCAGCAGCTCATCAGAAACAGTGACTGGGTGATCGACCTTGGGCCGGAAGGCGGGGAAAAGGGCGGATTCGTGATTTTTGAGGGAACGCCGGAGGCCATGAAAGCCTGTGCTGCCAGTGTTACGGCAAAATATCTCTGAATTAAAAAATCCCCTGAAAGCCGGTAAAATACAGCCGGTTTTCGGGGGATATGGTATGTCAGAATTCTGCTTTTTTAAAGATGCCGAAGCTTATCCGGTACATGGCTGCCGTCCACAGAAGGAGGATAAGAGGAGAAATGCAGGTGAGCAGAAGGACAACGCTGTCTGTAAGCTCAATACCAAAACTTCTCAGAAGATAATACAGTCCCAGGCAGAGCAGTACGGGAAGCAGAAAGGCGGCGAGCATAAGTGTGCGGGCTTTTTCCGCTCCGAATTTAAAAAGCAGAGGAATGACAAGGCTGCCGAGAAAGAAGGAGATTGCCACGCCCGCAAGGCAGACTGCCAGCAGTTCCTGCCATTCAGATACGGAGGTGATATGAAATCTGCCGATTATGGCGCTGCCTGCGATTCCCAGGACACCGCCGAATACCGTGCCAAACAGACAGAAGCAAAGAAGGATCACAAATTTGCTGAGGACCAGGTCTTTTCTTGAGATTGGCATGATCATGGCGTATTTTTCCCATTTGGCGTTCTCATCGAAGCTGAATGTGGTGACAACCATCATGGCGCAGAGGATGCAGCATGTGATGACATAGGCCGCGGCGCCGCCCTGCGGGATCGTAATGAACAGAAAGATAAAGAGCATCAGGACCAGGGCTTTCATATTATGCATGATATTGTATATATCTTTTAAGATCAGACTCTTCATGACAGGACATCCCCCTTTACATACAACAGAAGTATATCGTCAATAGTTGCGTTGTCTATGACAAAATCTTTATATCTGCGTGCAGCTTTCTCTCTGTCGGCAACCAGTACATCCCACTGGTAATCCTTCTTTCTGCAGGCTAAAATGTCTTCTTTATCCAGCTTTTCAAACTGGGAGGAGCTGCAGCGGATGATACCGTAACGGTAGATCAGTTCGTCCTTTTCTTTGTCGAAAATAATTTTCCCGTTGTGTAAAAATGCAATATAGTCAGCCACCTTTTCCAGGTCTGTGGTAATATGGGAGGACATGAGAATGGAATGGTTCTCATCCTGGACAAAATCCAGGAACACATCCAGGATATCATCCCGCATCACCGGGTCAAGACCGCTTGTGGCCTCATCCAGAATGAGGAGTTTTGGGTCATGGGAGAGGGCGGCTGCGATGCTGAGCTTCATTTTCATTCCTTTTGAAAAGGTTTTGATCTCCTTATCTGCAGGGAGGGCAAACTGTTTCAGGTAGTCATGGTAGGTTTGGGTATTCCATTTTTTATAGGCGGCTGCGGAAATTTTTTCAATCTTGGCCGGTGTGAGGGATTCGTGGAAATGGATTCCGTCAAATACAACCCCGATATCTTCTTTCATGTCTTTTCTGTCTTCCGTCAGCTCTTCTCCGAAGAGGCGGACGGTTCCGTCATCCTTTCGGATCAGATCCAGGATCCCTTTCAGAGTGGTGCTTTTTCCCGCGCCGTTTTCTCCGATCAGCCCCACAATGGTTCCCCTTGGAACTGAGAATGATATATGGTCCAGCGTAAAATCAGGATACTGTTTTGTCAGATTCTCCACTTGTAAAATTGGCTCCATAGTTATTCCTCCTCCTCATAAAAAATAGATAAAAGTTCGGTCAGTTTGTCAAGCGGGATTCCGCTTGTGCGTCCGATATCCGCGGCAGCCTGCAGGTGTTCCTCTGCCTGGCGCTGCTGTTCTTCCTGATAAAAGTCTTTGTTTCTGGCGGAGACAAAGCTTCCTCTGCCTACCGTTGTCTCAATAAAACCGTCTCTTTGAAGATCTTCATAGGCTTTCTGAACCGTAATGACACTCACATGCAGAGATTTCGCCAGTGCCCGCATGGAGGGGATCGGCTCGCCGGTCTCTAATTCCCCGCTCATGATCAGAGCTTTTATCTGGGAAGTGATCTGTTCATAGATAGGCTTGCTTGTATTGCTGCTGATAATGATCTCCATGTATCAGGTCCTTTCTGTTTTATAGTGTACTTGTTGTATAAGTACATTATAGACACACGATGACATACTGTCAAGCATTTTCTGAATCGGGCGCAATACAGGATAGAAGCGCTTTCTGGGGTGCAGGCAGAAACTTGTCCCTGTGCCATACAGCAAACAATTCATTTTCCAGAGAAAGCCCATCTACGTGAAGAGGAATCAGGGTACCCTTTTCCAATTCATCCTTTACCAGAAGATCGGGAAGGACCGTGATGCCAAGCCCGGCTTTAGCCGCTTCTATGAGGGCAGGGGAATTGACGCTTACCCACAGAGGGTGTACGGAATGGCCCAGGAGCAGGAGCGTGCTGTCCAGCACATCGCGGATGGCACTTCCCTTTTCCCGCAGAAGCAGATTTTCTGAACAGAAGGTTTCCATATCCATGGAGGTATGTATACAGGGATATTGGGGAGCGCAGACGATTTGAAGCGAGTATCTGTCAAAAGAAACGTGGGAAAATGGCCCCTGGGGAACAAAGCCTTCCAAAAGAGCCAGATCCGCCTTTCCGCTTCGCAGAGTCTCCAGTGCGTTGGCAGCACTCACCACCTCCACCTGTACCGTCACATCGGGCCACTGCTTCCGGAAGGAGGCAAGGATGGACGGAAGCCAGTGGATCGCAATGGTGATGCTGGATACCACATGGATGGGAGCCTGTTTTTCCAGGCTTTTTATGCGGCTGTCCAGGGACTCACAGGCAGCCAGTACGGGAAGGATTTCTTCCAGAAGCAGTTCTCCGCTTCTGGTGAGCTGGACACGTTTGGAGAGCCGGTCAAAAAGCGCGGTCTGGGCGTATTCCTCCAACTCCCGGATGGCGTGGGAGACGGCGGACTGGGTGATGTATAGTTTCTGTGCGGCTTTTGTGAAATTCTTTGTTTCGCATACAGTTTTGAAGATGTAGAGATGGCGCAGTGTCATCATAAAGTGTTCCTCCCTGTTTTATCATGAATAAAATTAATGATTATCACAATATTATATCGTTTTACAGATTGCTGTACAAGGGTTATACTGTCTTCTTAGGGAGGATTTCAGTATGAGAGAGAAAATAAAACTATGGCTGTGGCTGGCCTGTATCAATCTGTTTATCAGCGCCTTTACCTTTGGAGGCGGATATGTGGTCGTGCCCATGATAAGAAAATATTTTGTTGAGAAAAAGCATCTGTTTGATGAGGAGGAGCTGATCCGCATGGCTGCCATTGCCCAGTCCACCCCGGGGGCGATCGCAGTCAATATGGCTTCTCTGGCGGGATACCGGGCGGCAGGGATGGCAGGGCTTGTCATCAGCGGTATCTGCTCTGTCATTCCGCCTCTGGTCATTTTATCGGTCGTCTCAAAATGGTATGCGGCGGTGGCAGCCAATACCATCATAGCTGCTGTACTGAAAGGAATGCAGGCAGGTGTTGCCGCTCTTATTGTGGACTTTGTGGTGGATATGACACGGGCGGTGCTGAAGGAGCGTTCGCCGCTTTTGAGTACCATGACCGCTGTGGTATTTGCCATAAGCTTTCTGACAGATACCAATATTGCGGTGATCCTGCTGGTGTGCTGCGGTCTTTGTGCCGGGCGTGTATGGTTCCGGAAGAGGGGTGAGATATATGGGTAGACTTCTGCAGCTTGCAGTGACATTTTTCCAGATCGGGCTTTTCAGTATCGGAGGCGGCTATGCCATCATTCCGCTCATACAGGAACAGGTGGTAGAGCGGTTCGCATGGGTTTCCCAGAAGACATTTACTGATATCATCACCATATCCCAGATGACACCGGGACCCCTGGCTGTAAATACATCCACATTTATCGGCATACAGATAGCCGGTATACCGGGAGCGGTTCTGGCAACCTTTGGGTGCGTGATCTCCGGCATCAGTATTTCCGCCTTTTTGTACCGGCTGTTTCAGCGCTATCATAAATCAGAGTATATTATGGAGATACTAAACGGACTGAAGGCGGCTTCTCTGGGACTGATCATCTCTGCCGCCCTGACCATCCTTCTTCTGTCCTTTACCGGTACATCAGTTATATCAGAAATAAAAACAGCGGACTGGACAGCAGCGGTAATCTTTCTGTGTTCCTTTTTCGTGCTGCGCAAATGGAAGGCAAACCCCGTAGCAGTCATGATCGGAACGGGAATCGTGGGAGGCGTAATCTATACACTTTTCTAATGCCGGGAAGAATTTTCAGACACACGCTGACGCAAGTATGATATAATGACAGCAACGAGCCAAGTGGGAGCTCGCTCACATTTGGCGACTGCGACAAGCGTTAGCAAGGGAGGCAGAATATGGATAAAAATTATGATGTGATCATTATCGGCGCAGGCCCTTCGGGAATCTTCTGTGCCTATGAATTAAAGCGCCAAAATCCGCGGCTCAAGGTCCTGATGATTGAAAAGGGAAGATGCATAGAAAAACGCCGCTGTCCCAAACGGACCACCAATGTCTGCGCAGGCTGCAAACCCTGCTCCATCACAACAGGGTTTGCCGGAGCAGGGGCATTTTCAGACGGTAAGCTTTCCCTGTCACCGGATGTGGGCGGCACGCTGCCGGAAATCCTGGGCTATGAAAAGGCGGAGAAGCTGATCCATGAGGCGGATGAGATCTACCTGAAATTCGGAGCGGACAGGAAGGTATACGGAATAGATGACCAGGCAGCCATCTGGGATATCCGTACAAAAGCCATCCGCGCCAATTTAAAGCTTATAGAATGCCCCATCCGCCATCTGGGTACAGAGGAAGGTTATAAGATCTATACACGCCTGCAGGAGCATCTTCTGGCGGAAGGCGTGGAAATTCTGTTTATGACCATGGTAAAGGATATACTCATTGAGGACGGGAAAGTAAAAGGTGTGGTGACAGACAAACAGGAGACCTTTTACGCGCCCCAGATCGCAGCCGGTGTGGGCCGGGAAGGTTCGGAGTGGTTTGCAGGTGTCTGCAGCGGACATCACATAGAGACGAGAAACGGTACCGTGGATGTGGGTGTCCGTGTGGAAGTCCGGGATGAGATCATGAAGGAATTAAATGAAAAGCTGTACGAAGCGAAACTGGTCTACTATACCCCAACCTTTGATGACAAGGTGAGGGTTTTCTGTACAAACCCCTCCGGTGAAGTTTCAGCGGAATACTATGAGAACGGCCTGGCCGTGGTCAACGGTCATGCGTACAAATCCAAGGACAAAAAGACGCACAACACAAACTTTGCCCTGCTGGTTTCCAAGAATTTCACAGAGCCTTTCCGCTCTCCCATCGAGTACGGCAAGCACATTGCACAGCTCGGCAACATGTTAAGTGACGGAAAAATCCTGCTGCAGAGATACGGAGACTTTAAGAGAGGCAGGAGAACGACCGCTGAGAGGCTTACAAGAAACAATATTATCCCCACACTGAAGGATGCGGTTCCCGGGGATTTATCTCTGGTACTACCCCACAGGATCATGGTGGCAGTGGTGGAGATGATCGAGGCGCTGGATAAGGTGACACCGGGGATTGCAAGCGATGAGACTCTGCTCTATGGGGTGGAAGTCAAATTCTATTCCAACAAAGTCCTGGTCAACACAGAATTTGAGACAAATATCAAAGGGCTGCGTTCTATGGGAGACGGCGCATCCATTACAAGAGGACTGATGCAGGCATCTGCCAACGGTCTGAGTACAGCGCGTGCCATATTAAAGACATTTGGGGAGCAGCAGGAAGGAGACAGGGCCAATGATGAGACTTCTGATCGCGGAAGATGATGAGGTGCTCAGAAGAGAGTTGTCCAGGGACCTGGAAAGCCATGGATATGAGACGGCGGTGCCTGAGCGCTTTGAAGATGTGGAGGATATTGTAAAAGAAGGGAAGGTCCATCTCGTTCTCCTGGATGTAACGCTTCCGGGAAGGGACGGATATGAGATATGCAGAAGTATCCGGCGCTTTTCCAGAATCCCCATTCTCTTTCTGACCAGCAGGGATACGGATATGGATGAGCTGTACGGCATGACCATGGGCGGGGATGACTTTGTCCGCAAACCTTATAAAATGCCCATACTGCTTGCCAGAATTGAAGCCCTTATCCGCCGCAGCTACCCGGATGCGGGGACAGAGAGGGAAATCCTGTGGCAGGACTTCCGCTTACTGCCCGCCAAGGGAAAACTGTGCAGGGGAGAGCGGGAGGTCATACTGACCAGGCAGGAGACACTTCTCTTATCCTGCCTTTTTGCCCGTCCCGGTGAAGTGATCCGGAGAGTGGATTTTATAGAGGAGCTGTGGGACAACCAGGTTTTTATTGATGACAATACGCTCAGCGTCCATATGACCCGGCTCAGAGGGAAATTAAAGGAACTGGACGCAGGAGACCTGATCGTTACCCGGTACGGGCAGGGGTATTTGATATGAGCGGGCGTATGTATTGGCGGCAGCAGGCAGTACCTGTATTGGTGCAGGTGCTCTGCCTGTGTGCTGCCTCTTTGTATCTGCGGGCCCTTGGTCTTACATGGCTGCAGCTCATCCCTCTTGCAGGGGCCTATATGGGTGGTATTGTGCTGTGGAACCTGCTGCATTTTTTGAGAAAACGAAAGTATTTTCATAAAATGGCAGTTTTAATGGAAAGCCTGGATAAAAAGTATCTCTTTCCCATGGTATGGAAGGATGCGGATACCTGGGAGGAGGCAGGCTATTACTGTCTGATGAAAGAATGTACGAAATCCATGCTGGAGGAGACAGAGGAGGCCCAAAGGCTGCAAAAGGAATACCGGGAGCGGCTGGAAACCTTTGTCCATGATATGAAGCAGCCTATTTCTGTAGTCTCTCTCATTGCGGGAAGGGAAAAGACGCAGGATAACAGGGCCATACTTCTGGAACTGGAAAAAATGAACCACCTCTCAGAGCAGATCCTGTATTTCGGGCGCAGTGAAAGCTCCCACTCGGACTTTCGGATACAGAAGGTGGATACAGGGGCGGTAATCCGGGAGTGCCTGTCCATGAACAAGCAGCTTCTGATACAAAACCGGGTTTCTCTGGATATTCCGGAGGACATACCAAAAGTCTATGCAGATGAGAAGGCACTTTTATTTGTTTTAAACCAGATCGTTTACAATGCGGTCACTTATAAAAAGGCAGGGGAGGTTCCCAAAATAGCCTTCTCCTTTCTCGCCGCCGGAGACAATAAGCTGCTCCTGCACATCCGGGATAACGGCTGCGGCATTTCTTCGGAAGACCTGCCCAGGGTTTTTGAGAAAGGATTTACAGGAAAAAACGGCAGGGAGAATCGCCGCTCCACAGGTATGGGGCTTTATCTGTGTAAAAAAATATGTGACGGGCTCGGCATTGGCCTTAGTGTCTGTTCCGAGGAAGGGGTCTATACCCGGTTCACCATCTGCCTTTCGATTCTTACGGAAAAGTAAGATTTTGGCAAGAATGTAAGATACATTGAAAAAAGCAGATATGATATTCTGTACCTGAGGTGATAAATATGGAACCATTACTGAATATTACACACGTCTCCAAATATTATGGGGAGAACGCAAATGTGACCAAGGCATTGGATGATGTCTGCTTTACGGTGGAACCCGGCGAATTTGTGGGGATTATGGGGGCCAGCGGCTCCGGAAAGACCACCATGCTCCAGTGTATCTCCACACTGGATGAGCCAACCGGCGGACAGATCCTGCTGGACAAAAAAGATATTACAAAGCTGACAGAGCGGGAGATCGCGCATTTCAGAAGCAAAAACCTGGGCTTTGTATTCCAGGAATACAATCTTCTGGATACCCTGACCCTGGGGGAAAATATTGAGCTGGCACTTACCATACGCAGAGCGCCGAAGGAAGAGATCGGAAAGAAGGTGGAGGCAGTTGCCGGCAAGCTGGGAATCCTCTCTGAGCTGAACAAATTCCCCTATGAGGTTTCCGGAGGACAGAAGCAGCGCTGTGCCTGTGCCAGAGCCCTGGTCAATGAACCGCGCCTGCTGCTGGCAGATGAGCCTACCGGGGCCCTGGATTCCGCATCCAGCGCCATGCTTTTGGAGACCATGGAGGAACTGAACCGGGATATGGGGATCACGATCCTCATGGTTACCCACGATGCATTTACAGCCAGCCACTGCAGCAGGATCCTTTTCCTTCGGGACGGGCGGATCTTCACAGAGATGCGGAAGGGGAAAAAAGACAGAAAAGCATTCTTCCAGGAAATCCTGGATGTGATGTCCATGTTAGGCGGTGATGTTGCCCATGTACGCTAAACTGGCTATACGAAATGTAAAACGGAGTATGGGGGACTATGCCATCTATGTGCTGACCCTTGTCCTGAGCATCACCCTGATCTTTGCCTATAACTCCCTGCTGTTTTCCGATGCCATAAATTCCTTCAGCAAGCTGATGCGGCCTATGATGTCCATTCTCGTATGCGTGACGGTGATGGTGGTGCTGATTCTGGGATGGCTGATCACTTACATCACTCATTTTATCTTTGAGCAGAGAAGCCGGGAATTTGCCTGTTATATGACCATGGGGATGGAGCGTCCGGCCATGAGCCGCCTTTTTCTCATTGAACAGCTTTTGATCGGCAGTGCGGCGCTGGCAGCAGGCATTCTGCTGGGAAATGTCTTTTATCTGGCACTTAGCCAGGTGATTTTTAAAATGTTTGACAGAGCCTATTATATGGACCTGTCCTTTCAGTTCCCGGCAATTGGTCTGACAGTCCTGTGCTTTTTTCTTATGTTTGTATTCTGCCTTTTCAAGCAGAACCGGATTCTTAAAAAAGTGAAAATAAAGGAACTGATGAATTACAGCAGGCAGAATGAAGGCGGAGGGGCAAAAAGCGGAAAACACATCCGATTAAAAATGACAGGAGCCGTGGCCCTGGGATTACTGGGCCTGATTTGTCTGTATGTGGCGTTTACTGTAAGAATTGATGTATTTTCAGGCTTTGCCAACATGTTTCTTATGGCAGCAGGTATTATTCTGCAGGGGGCAAGTCTTATGCTTTTTTACCGGCATCTTGCCAACTGGATACTGCTTCGGTATAAAAAGAGCAGAAAGAGGCTGCATCATCTCAATATCTTTTTCTACCGCCAGCTTACGGCCCGTCTGAACACCAACGGCAGACAGTTGGGGGTCCTATCCATTTTGCTGCTGTTCACCTTTATGGGGCTTGGAGGCGCCTCCTTTATGGCAAATGCCTATGAGGACGCCCTGGAGAAAACGGTGCCCTTTGACGTGGAAGTTACACAGCATTACGGCAGACTGGATGCAGAGACATGCCGGAGTTTTGTGGGAAAACACAGCGAGATCACAGAAGACCTGGCCTATGACATCTATCAGATGGAGGACAGCACCATCATCGTGGAAATGCTCGGCCGCAAGCAGGAGGAAGTGGAGGGATTCGAGGATTGGGCGGCGGAGACCAATATGGACCGCTGCATTCGATTATCGGATTACAACAAACTCAGGGAACTGCTCGGGAAGAAGCCCATCTCTCTTTCTGAGGATGAATACGCGATCCAGACCCAGGAAACCTATTATAAAAAGAAGCTGGAGAAGGCAGAACGCACCCTTTTAACAGGGGGCAGAAAATACCGTCTAAGCGAAGTGCTGGAAGGGCCTTTTGCGCAGGCTAATATGAATGAGAGCGGATTCGGCACGAGCACTATTCTGATTCTGCCGGATGCTGCCTGTGCTTCCATGACACATTCCAGAGGATGTTATGTGGCAATGGTAAAGGACAGAGAGGACACGGATTATCAGGATGCCCTTCAGAAAACCATAGAAAAGACCGCAGGCCACGACGGCCCCAGCTTTATTATGGCGTGTACCTATAAAGGCCAGAAGCAGGAGCTGCAGTCTATCTATATGATGACAGCCTTCATCTGCTGTTATGCTGCATTTATCTGCATCTTTATCTGTGCCACAATTCTGGCAGTACAGCTTTTGAGCAGCAGCAGGAAATACCGTTATCAGTATGACCAGTTAAGAAGAATGGGGACCACAGACACCGAGATCCGAAAACTTACGGTAAGGCAGAGCGCCGTGTATTTCTTTCTTCCCATGGCACTTCCCCTGTTTTTCCTGTTTCTCTATATGGCCGGCATCGGTTTGGCCTTTCCGGTACAGCGCAGTATGCTCATTGCCTCCTTTGGGGCAGCAGTGGCGATCTTTCTGGTGGTGTACGGGTGTTATCTGCTGGTCACCTGCCTGCAGTACCAGAAAAATGTGCTGAAAGGCACAAAGCAGTACCACATCCGTGATTTTGTCCTGAATGACAGGAAATAGATTGTATTTTCTGCGGAAAAAAGTTATAATGAATCTGTAGTATGTTAAATTAATGACAAACAGGAGGTATGTAAGATATGGCAAAAATATTGAGCAGTCCCGGAAAATATGTGCAGGGCGCAGGAGAGCTGAAAAAGCTTGGCACCTATGCGGAAGGTCTTGGGAAAAACGCGCTTATATTGATCAGTAAGGGCGGCTATAAAAGAATCGGCAAAGAGATTGAGAAGAGTTTTGCGGATGCTGACTGTACCCTGTATTTCGACTATTTTAACGGGGAATGCTCCAAAAACGAGATCAACCGTCTGAAAAAGATCATGGAAGAAAAAGGCTGTGACCTGGTCATCGGTATCGGCGGAGGCAAGATTTTTGATACCGCCAAAGCTGCCGCGTATTATGAGAACACGCCGGTGATCATCTGCCCGACCATTGCCTCCACAGATGCGCCCTGCAGCGCATTGTCAGTGATCTATACAGATGAAGGGGTATTTGAGGAATACCTGTTCCTGCCAAAGAACCCGGACATGGTGCTGATGGATACAGAGGTCATCACAAAATCCCCGGTGCGCCTGACCGTAGCCGGCATGGGAGATGCCCTGGCTACATATTTTGAGGCCCGTGCCTGTGCCGCAAGCGATGCCCAGACCTGTGTAAATGGCAAATCCACAGGCGCAGCCATGGCTCTGGCAAAATTATGCTTTGACACACTGATGGAGGAAGGTGTGAAGGCTAAAATCGCTTTGGAGGCAGGTGCCTGCACAGAGGCAGTGGAAAAAGTCATTGAGGCGAACACACTGCTCTCCGGTATCGGTTTTGAGAGCGGCGGACTCGCAGGCGCCCATGCCATCCACAACGGATTTACCGTACTGGAAGAATGCCATTCCATGTACCACGGGGAGAAGGTGGCTTTCGGCACCATCACACAGCTTGTGCTTGAAAACATCCCTGCAGAGGAGCTGGAGATGATCATTGACTTCTGCATCGAAGTGGGCCTGCCTGTCACCCTGAAAGAGCTGGGCGTCAAAGAGGTGACTCCTGAAAAAGTCATGGCAGTGGCGGAGGCTGCCTGCGCAGAGAACGATACTCTCCACAACATGCCTTTCCAGGTGACACCGGAGACCGTGTCCGCTGCGATCCTGGCAGCCGATGCCTATGGACGCTATTTCCTGGGAGAGTGATCAGGAGGTAAACTGCCGGACACCGTATGTGTTCCGGTACTCACTGAGGGTGAAGCCGGTGAGCTTTTTGAACTGCTTTCCAAGGTGGCTCTGGGAGGAAAACCCCAGGTATGCGGCAATTTCGATATAGGAATATCCGGAATAGGTCAGCATATTTTTGGCCAGACCGATCTTCTCACGCAGAATAAAATTTTTGATGGACATTCCCTCGCATTTATGGAACAGTTCAGAGAGATAGCCCGGGTTCATGCCCAAAAAGTCAGCTATCTCCTGTATAGTGATCCTGTCGTGCAGATGGGAAAAGATATAATCTTTGCAGCGGCGGACATGGGGATTCTTTTCTTTGTTCCCTGTGCCGCTTAGCTGCTCTTTCTGTTCTCTCACCATATTGGTATACTGGTACTCAGCCTGCCGCAGCAGATGGGTGATGGAAGCCATATCAGAAGCCTCCTCCACTTTATTGATATAAATATCACTCAGGGAAAAGGAGATTTCAGGCAGGATGCCGCCGCGTATGGCCGCCCGGCTTGCCAGGGTGATCACCACGATACCGATATTTTTCCAGTTGCGCAGCTTGTCTTTTGCCAGAACACCGACATTTCCCGTGTAATCCTCAGCCCAGCTTTTTTCCAGCTGTTTTACATCTCCGTTCTCAATACTGGAGAATTCCCGCAGCTCTTGGTCATAGGGGTTATGTCCTATGGAAGCCTCCTGATTCTCAAACAGCAGATCTGAAAAATGTCTCTGAATCTCTGTATCCAGGGTTTCGTCTATACAGTTAAATACGATCAAATCCCGCTCATTCAAAGTCTGTTCCCAGAAAAGATTATGTATAAGAAGAATATTTACCGATAACTCCGCAAAGTCACAAAACGGCACCGTATCCAGGAAACTCTCATCATAGACAGGCTGTTTATCACAGTGGATGAGACGCACCGGCGTCTTGAGCTTAACCGGGCCGATGATAAACCGGTGCCCCGGAACCGTAACTTTCGCATATATCAGTTTATCTCCGGCAGACAACAAAAGCGGCAGCGTCCCGGAATCCCCAAAGAGCAGATGTTCTTCCAGAGAACCTTCATAAAAACTGCTGTCCGTAAAGTCAGGACGTCCGCAGAATCTCTCCGTCACTTCCTCTTTTTCCCCGTAATCCCGCACGATGGTGTGCAGGCTGTATGAAACGTGCCGCATCAGATAAGGGATATTCATAACAAAGTACCTCCTGTATGGGAATCTATATCCATTATAACAGATAATCCGGGAAAAATGATAAAAAACCGAAAAAAGTGATATATAAACCGCTGATTTTGTCATAAAATCAAGGCAAATAAAGACAAAGTCCGAAAAGGAGAATGGATTATGTATGTAAAAGGCGTAAATCTGGGAAACTGGCTGGTACTGGAAAAATGGATGAGTCCGGCGCTTTTTGAGGGAACCACAGCGGAGGATGAATACTATCTTCCCAGGCAGCTCTCCAAAGAGGTATATGAGGCGAGAATAAAAATCCACCGTGCGGAGTATATCACGGAAAGGGATTTTACAAGGATCAAATCCATGGGGATGGATGCGGTCAGGATTCCGGTGCCGTATTTTATCTTTGGCGACAGGGAACCTTTCATTGGCTGTGTAGAGGAGCTGGACAAAGCATTTTGCTGGGCAGAGAAATACGGGCTGCAGATATTGATCGACCTGCACACTGCGCCGGACAGCCAGAACGGATTTGACAACGGGGGAATCTCCGGCGTCTGCAAATGGTCCCAGGAGCCGGACGAGGTGGAATTTGAGTTAAGCGTTCTGGAACGGCTGGCGAAGCGCTATGGAACCAGACCGGGTCTGTGGGGCATTGAAATTCTCAATGAGCCCATCCTGGAGGATATGTGGACAACCATGGATGTGGCAAACCGTTATAAACCGGCCGACCCGGAAAAGGCGCGGGGCAGCAGGCCGAACACCATGGAATTTATCCGCAGCTTCTATCTGGAGGCATATGACAGAATCAGAAAATATATGCCGGATGAAAAATATGTGGTGATCCATGACGCCTTTGAGTTAAAAGCCTGGAAAGAGTTCATGCGCGAAGACAAATACAAAAATGTGGTGCTGGATACACACCAGTATCTGATGGTGGCGGAGGCCCTTGGCTGTGAACAGAACGTGGAATCCTACACTGCCTACATCCGCGGGACACTGGCAAAAGACATAGAGGAAATGCAGCAGTATTTTCCGGTCATCTGCGGAGAATGGTGTCTGTTCAACTCTCTTGCCTGCGGCTGTGACACAAAGGGCGGCCAGAGTGTGTTAAACGGTGTGGAAGGATCACCTGCGGAGGTTGTAAGCCCGGAGGAAAAAAAGCGTATCTACAGTGCGCTTGCCAAAGAACAGTTAGATGCCTGGAAAAAAGGCTCCGGATATTTTTATTGGAGCTATAAGCTTCTGGTGGATACCGTGAACGATGCCGGATGGATCGGATGGGACAGCTGGGATTTCGGAAGATGTACGGATTTCGGATGGTTTCCTAAGGAAGGATAAGCCTTTTAGATAAAATAAAATGCAGTTAAAGGAGAAAAACAGATTATGAAGACAGATATGAATCCCAATGCAAAGTTGTCATTTGTGGAGCGGTTTGGTTACGGAGTGGGAGATTATGCGGGGAACCTGGTGTACTCAGCTATCAGTGCATTCCTGCTTGTGTATTATACCAATGTAGTGGGTGCAAACGCGGCGGCAGCGGCTTCTATCATTGCCATATCGAAAATATTTGACGGGATCTCAGACCTGGTCATGGGATATATCATTGACCATACACACAGCAAATGGGGCAAGGCCCGCCCCTGGATCGCAAGACTCTGTATTCCCCTGGCGGTCTGCACGGTCCTCATGTTCAGTGTGCCTTCCTCCTTTGTGGGAAAAGCACAGCTTGCCTATATGTTTTTGACTTATAATCTGGTTTCCACCATTTTCTATACCGGAATCAACGTGCCTTATGCCACCATGAACGGCCTGATGACTACCAACCAGTATGAGAGAGGGCTTCTGGGCAACTTCAGGATGCTGCTGGCAACAGCAGGGACCATGACCATCAACACAGTGGTACTGAAACTGACCACAGCCTTCGGCGGCGGTGACGCTTACAGCCAGAAGGGATGGACACTGACCTTTGTGCTCTTGATGCTGGTATTTATAGGGCTGAACCTTTTCATGTTCGGTGTCTGCAGAGAACGCGTGGTGGAACAAAAGAAGACAGAGCAGGCCGAAAAGGAGCAGGTGTCTTTTGTAAAAGGGCTGGCAGGCCTTGTGAAGAACAAATACTGGGTCTTACTTGTCATTGCCCTGTTTGCCATGTATTTCATGATGTCAAGCTTCTTTGGCTCCGCTGTATACTATGCAAAATACAATATGGGGGATGAGAGCTATTATGCGTCCATCTCCAACTGTCTGTCTGTGGCGCAGATCGCCACCATGTTTGTGACGCCTTTTATCATGAAAAAGACAGGGAAACGCAATGTGTTTCTCATGGGCATGCTCATATCCATGGCAGGTTTCCTGCTGACAGGGTTTACCACGGATCTGACGCTGGTATGTGTGCTTTCCGTTGTAAAAGGAATCGGATTCGGGTTCGGTGCTGCCACTATGTTCGGTGCCCTGCAGGATGCCATCACCTACGGGGAGTGGCTGAACGGCTACGGAACAGCCGGCATGGGAAATGCAGCCTCCTCCTTCTGTATGAAGGTGGGCTCCGGTTTCGGAACCGCGGTTCTCGGATGGGTGTTAAACGCAGGCGGATTCAAGGCGGAGGCAGCCGTACAGTCTGCGGCATCACAGTCCGCGATCACCTGGTCTTTTGTGTGGATCCCCGCTGTATCCGTCCTGATCGCAGCCATCTGCCTGTGTTTCTTTGACCTGGATAAAAAGTACGAAAAGGCAGTAACAGACCTGGCAAAAGGAATACATAAAAGTGATTATGAAAAATAGGAGGGAATGCTATGATCCAAAATCCCATACTTCCCGGATTTCATCCGGACCCCTGTATCTGCAGAAAAGGGGATGATTACTATCTGGCGGTTTCCACCTTTGAATGGTTTCCGGGTATTCCCGTATACCATTCAAAGGACTTAAAGCACTGGGAACTGCTCACACATGTACTGACAGATGATGAGAAAGTGGATTTGAAAAAACTGCCCTCGGCAAAGGGCATCTGGGCACCCTGCCTGACTTACTGTGAGAAGGAGGATATGTTATATGTGGTCTACGGGGTGATGAACTCCATGAATGCCAGGTACTTTGATGTGGACAATTACCTGATCTGTGCCAGTGACATAGAAGGGCCCTGGAGTGAGCCGGTCTATCTGCATTCAGCCGGATTTGACGCTTCTTTGCTGCACGATACGGATGGGCGCAAATGGATCGTCTCCCTGGAGTGGGAGACCAGAGAGGGCTATGAGAAACCGGGCGCCATCTGTCTGGCAGAGTATTCCCCGGAAAAAAAGGCAGTCATCGGTTATCCAAAACGTATCTGGAACGGCGGGACAGACAGGGGATGTATCGAAGCGCCTCATCTTACAAAAAAAGACGGGCGGTATTATATCATGTGCGCGGAGGGCGGCACGGGATACAATCACTGTGTGACTATGGGAAGGGCAGAGAATGTCTGGGGACCTTATGAGAAAGATCCTGAAAATCCCATTGTGACCTCCGCTCCCGGTGTATCCAATGAGCGTCATGACCCGGACCACTTAAAGCCCCAATACTATAACCCGGATTCCGTACTGCAGAAATCAGGTCACGGAAGCTATGTGGAGACCCCAAATGGGGAAGTGTATCTGGTGCATCTGACCGCCAGGCCGTTTGTACCGGAGCTTCGCTGCACACTGGGCAGGGAGACGGCTGTCCAGAAAATGGTATGGACAGAGGATGGCTGGCTTCGCATGGCTGACGGCGGCAGGCTGGCAAAGATGCAGGTGCCTGAGAGCGGCCTTCCAAAGTGTGAGATGCCGAAGATACCGGATTACGACGACTTTGACGCGGACACCCTTGGAAACTGGTATTACGCACCCAGGATCATGCCCCAGTCCTTTGCGGATGTGACAGCCAGGCCGGGATATGTGCGGCTGAGAGGCCAGGAATCCAGAACCTCCTTAAACCGCGTCAGCATTCTGGCAAGAAAACTCACCTCCCTTCACGCGCGCATCACCACGAAAATGGAGTTTCATCCTGAGATTTACCAGCACAGCGCAGGTCTTATCCTCTATTATGACAATATGAACTATATCAATCTGAGAAAGTATTACAGCCAGACCCTGGGACAAAGTGCCCTGTCTGTTATTTGCCTGGAGAACGGGGAGAAGACGGAATTTACAGATACCAGAACACCTGTGGGGGAAGGACCGGTCTATCTGCGGCTGTATGTGGAGCAGAGGAAGACATGGTTTGAGTGGAGCTGTGACGGAACGGAGTTTCAGAAGATCGGCCGGGTATTCGATACCTCCCGTTTTTCTGATGAATACTGCAGGTACGGGGAATTTACCGGAACCATGGCAGGTCTGACCTGTGCGGACAGGATGTTTCACAGACATTACGCGGATTTTGATTTCTTTGAATACACGGAATCCTATTCCTGATAAAGATAGATTCACTGCCACATGGGCGTCCGGTCTGCCGGGCGCCTTTTGACGGTTTTCTTTTGACTGTGTGTAAGGTATTCATTGTAATTACAGAATAATTATATTATAATAATATCATATTTTTTGGTAATGCGCGCGGTGGAGAAAGCGTATGTTGGAGGTTTTATATGGAGGCAAAAGCAGTAGTCAACAGTAATAATATCAGCGGTCTGATCGAACGGACGCTGAACTATGTGGACCCGAGGCTGGTGGACCACGGAAAAAGGGTGGCATCCCTGGTCTACGGAATGCTGGCAGTGCAGAAAAAGTATTCTGCAAAAGATATCCAGGACATTTGTATCCTTGCCATGCTGCATGATATCGGCGCTTACAAGACCGAGGAGATCAACCGGATGGCCCAGTTTGAATCCGAAGATATCTGGGAACATTCCATCTACGGATATGTGTTTCTTGATAATCTCTCTCCCTTAAAAAACTGGGCCAGGGCAGTCATGTTTCATCATGTGGCAGCAGTCCATCTGCCGGATACGCTGGAAGACAGAATAAGGGAAGCAGCCCAGATGATCAGCCTTGCTGACCGAGTTGACATATACCTTCAGGAACATCCGGATTCCCATAACCTGTTTGGATATCTTGACCGGGTAAGAGGAAGCAAATTTGACGGCAGCATTCTGGATCTGTTTTATGAGGCGGATAATCAGTTCTCTATGCTTGCATGTCTGGATGAGGAGAAAGACTTTCATAAAATCCTTCCGGATGTCCGTCTGTCAGAGCAGGAATGTGAAGATTATTTGAGAATGATGATATATGCCATTGATTTCAGGAGCCAGCATACAGTGACCCACACCATCACAACGACACGCATAAGCTGCTGTGCTGCCAGACATATGGGACTGTCAGAGGAACAGATACATAATATTTTCTATGGGGCGCTTCTGCATGATCTGGGGAAGATCGGAATCCCGGTGGAGATACTGGAGTACCCGGGAAGGCTGAGCAATCAGGCTATGGCTATCATGCGGACCCATGTGGACCGGACGGAGGAAATCCTGGGAGGCACCATAGAGGAAGGGATAACAAGAATCGCCCTCAGGCATCACGAGAAGCTGGACGGAAGCGGATATCCCAGAGGGCTTTGCGGGGAGGAGCTGACCATAGAGGAGCGGATCGTGGCGGTATCGGATATTGTCAGTGCGCTTTTGGGGACCCGCAGCTACAAGGAGGCATTTTCCAAGAACAGGACTCTGTCTATTATAGAGGAGCAGGCCCGGGAAGGAAAGATTGACAAAAGTGTGGTGGAGGTTCTGAGGGAAAACTTCGATGTGGTTCTGGAGGAAGTGGAAGAAAGCTGCAGACCGATTCTGGATACCTATTACGGCCTGCGAAAGGAATACCAGTATCTGCTTGGAAAATATCTGTATGACGGTGCCAAGACCGCAGATAAGGGCAGGAAGGAGTCATAATGCATTGGGACAGGACATAGAATATACTATCCAGAGAGAAGGAGGCACTGCCCATGTCCGTAAATTATAAAGTATCTTATTTTCTCGACCGCTTTGATTTCCCGGTTCCGCAGCAGCTTGTGGAGAAGTATTACAGGTATAAACTGGGACACCCCTGTTTTCTGATGAAACAGAACGGAAGATGGACGATCGTGCCTGTCCGGCAGTAGCAGACAAAAACGGGAGACAGCTATCAGCTGTCTCCCTTAAAATACTTTATTTTTCATGTAAAGACCGCTGTGCCAAAAGCTCCTGGAGATTTTCAATCTCCTGTTCGCTTAATCGGTCTTTTTCAATAAAATTGGCCAGCATGGAGGACAGGCTTCCGTTATAAAATCGTTTTAAAAAGGAACTGTTCTCATGATCCAGATATTCGTCCTTCTGAACCAGCGGTGTGTAGACAAATACGCGTCCTTCCTTTACATATGTCAGAGCACCTTTCTGGACCAGCCTTTTGATCAGTGTCTGGATGGTTTTGGGGCTCCAGCTTGTAGTCTTTAACAGCATTTCTGTGATTTCATTGGTGTTAATGGGAGCATTCTTCCACACAACCTTCATAACTTCATATTCGGCCTCAGATATCTGGGGTAAATCTTTCATGGTTCAGCCTCCTGGTTTGATAAAGAGATTATAAATATTATATTCTTACGGCATAAGCTTGTCAATCGCAGACGCGTATGGCGATCCTGCCCTTCTAATCCGGCAGAAGCTGCATCTGAGCCAGAATCTCAAGGGCGATCCTGCTGGCAGTCGCCCCGTCAGCGTGGTCTTCCCCCCGGATGTTTACGGCAAAGAAGCTTGGAACACCATGGGTCTCCACATAGCCTGTGAACCAGCCGTTTTTGTCTTTGCCATCAATATTGCCGGTCCCCGTTTTCCCGTAGAGCGTATAGCCGTTTTCCTCTGCAATGCACAGGGCCTCCTTCACTGCCTGTATGGAGGATTCCTGAAATCCGAATGTATTGTCATAGAGATCAGCAAGCAGTCTGACCTGCTCAATAGGTGAGATTTTCAGGGAGGATTCCATCCAGAAGGTTTCGGGACCTGCCGACACATCGCTGTTTCCGTACCCGATCTGATCTAAAAAGCCCTGTATGGAAGATAGACCGGCTCTGCTGTCTAACTCCTGAAAATACCAGTTGACTGAATTTTTCATAGCAGATTTTAG
Source organism: Blautia sp. NSJ-175 (assembly GCF_022867815.1). Classification (NCBI taxonomy): domain Bacteria; kingdom Bacillati; phylum Bacillota; class Clostridia; order Lachnospirales; family Lachnospiraceae; genus Blautia; species Blautia sp. NSJ-175. Next base: position 5,621 of record NZ_JALIFQ010000013.1, on the reverse strand, counting down.
ATCCTGGTCCTGATTCCAGCTCTCAAAAGGATACACCTCTTCCTTCCAGGGCAGGATTGAAGAATCCGGGGTGATGGTTCCTTTTTCAAGGGCGAGCAGTGCGCTGTATATTTTGTATGTGGAATCCGGAGATATACGTGTACGGCTTTCCTCCTCCCCATAGATGCTCCAGGTATCCGAGGAGGGCTGATACAGCACGAAACTGCCTGCATAGCCTTCAAAGAAAGTATCCAGTTCCAGGGCTTTCGTTTTGCCCTTGGGGGATGTGGAAACGGTCTCTCCCCATGTGGTCACAGACAGGAAAGGCGTGTTTGCCAGTACAAGTATGGCTGCCAAAAATAAAAAGGCAGTGTTCTTTATCCGGACGGTTCCTGTTTCTTTTCGATAAGTGACAATGCCCAGGATTCTTTTCTTCATCTGTTTTTGATTCTCCGCGAATCCGGTGGTCATGGAATATACAGAGCGGGAGGCATTTGCCGTGTGATGTAAGAGCACAGAGCCATATTCCCGGTAACACCCCTCCTGCAGGATTCCCAGCACGGACGCATCGCAGGCCAGTTCCCTGTCCGCCCGCATCTTCCTGCCTGCCAGCCATACTGCGGGGTTAAACCAGTAAATGATACAAAACAGATTCATAAAAAGATTCACCGCGTGATCCCTGCGGCGGCAGTGCTGGATCTCATGCAGCAGGATATAAGAAAGCGCTTTTGAATCTTCCTCTGACAGATACGCCATGGGAAGAATGATACAGGGGCGAAAGGCCCTGGCAGATACAGGAGATTGGATAAAAGCGCTGGCAAGCAGAGGGAACGGCCTTTTTTGGCCGCATTGCTTCAGGCATTTTTTATAAAGCGTGCGTACCGCCTTATTTTGCACAGGGAGGGCGGTTTTGAAAAGCTGATGCAGCTTTTTTGCCGAACGTGCTGTATACCAGAGTATCAGGCACGCACCCAGGAGCCAGACAGCAGATAAAACCAGCAAAAGCGTACTCCCACCGGATTTTTCTGCCTCCAGCGCGTAATCCTGTATCTGCAGGGTGCTTTTTGCTGCAGGCGCGGCAGCGGCAGTCAGAGATTCCACAGCTCTGCCTGCATTTGAAGATAATCTGTTCAGAAAGCCTGCCGGGAAAAAGGTCCGGTTCCGAAATGGCAGAAAAGGAATCGTGAGCATTATAAGATAGATGATCCAAATCTGATATTGTCCCCGTGCCGGAATCTGCTTTTTAAAAAGGCGTTTCATAAGGAAAAAGACCAGGGTGACCAGCATAATGATCACATTGCTGAGCAGAAAACGGAAAATAAATGCCTGTGATATCACCATAATTTCACTCCTTTCGGGGTGCCCGTTAATCATAACGGAGTCCTGTTATATTACATTCGTAATAACAAATCTGACTCTATTATAATATAAATGCCGGAAAAGTCAAACGGCATCTGCGGCCAGGTGTTTTTTTACGGTTCAGTGCCCTTACATTTACAGGCAGTCATCCATGCAAAACGCCCTGGTGCCATGGGATGACAGCTACACCTTTTCTACTTAAAACATCGAAAGAGTTTAAAGCAGACAGAGATGGTAAGAACCAGAGCGCCTGCGGTTACAAGAAGATACTGTACCGGAACATAATCAGCCAGAGGGCCGAAAAAGGCCATACCCAGAGGCAGCGCGCAGGAAGTGGAGATCTGCATGAAACTGAAAATCCTGCCATGCATGCCTGGTTCCACTTTTTCCTGGATGGTCACATTGATGGGGGTGTTGTAGCAGGGGGAGGTAACGCCTATCATGGTATTCATGACCAGGTATATGAAAAATACAGGCGCCGTCCCCAGACCAATCATGATCGCCCCGTACACACCTCCGGCCAGAAGAGTGGTCTGCAGATGGTTTTTAAATCCGCCCCAGGAGGCGATGAGGATGCCGCCCAGGACCATGCCGAGGCTGTAGGTCATTTCACTGACCGTGAGCCGCCATACCTCCGATCCGAAGGTCCTGCTCACCATAAGAGGTGTGAGGAAGGCGGAGGGGCTGATCAGAAACAGGATGATGATCTGAAACAGCATCAGTCTTCTGATAAAAACATGGTTCTTAATGTAGGAAATACCGCCTGTTATTTTCTGCAGACTGGATTCCTCCCCGGCAGATGATTTTGCGTAGGGCGGTATTTTAATGGTAAAAGTGATACTGATGCCGATCATGGCTGTGATCACGTCAATAAAAAGTGCCGCCTCCAGAGGCGCTGCGGAGAGAACGGCACCTCCGGCTGCCGGTGATAAGAACATCATGAAGGAGGACAGGGTACTGTTGATTCCGTTCATCCTCATGAGATGTTCTTTGGGAACAAGCTGCGGAAAGATGGCGTTCACCGCAGGTGTCTGGATTCCGGTGCCGGCTGAACGGATGATCAGCACAGCAAACAGAAACCAGATGTTCTTATGCCCTGACAAAAAAGCCAGAGCCAGTATAAGCGTGGAACAAGCAATAACGCCGTCTGAGAGCATGATCAACAGCTTCCTGTCATAGCGGTCAATCCATACCCCCGCAAAAAGGGAAATGATGATCTGGGGAAGGAAGCCGCAGAGGGTGGAGATGGTGAGCATTTTTCCTGAAGATGTTGTCAGTGTAATATACCAGACGATCGCGTACTGAACCAGGGAGGAACCGAACAGGGAGATAGTCTGGGCTGTTAAAAATCGAAAGGTCTTTCCTTTCCATGTATTCAAATTCATATTGTAAATACCTCTTTCTGTAAATGATAAAATCTGCTGCCACCCGCATACGGGTACTGTACAGATGCCTCTGCCGGGCAGCAAAAAAGGCAGAGGACATCATAAGCCTCTGCCTGTCAGTCTGCAGACAAAAGGCTGCGGCGAACACATCGCCGCAGCCAGATACAGAACAAGGGTATTCACGGAAAACAGGTACACAAACAAACGCATCAGATAATCCGATACGCACCATACCTGTTTCCCGGTGAATACAGCAGCTCTGCCGCTATCTGAACTCCGTACAATGTTTCACCGGAAACGTTATCTGTACGGAGCTGATTCGTCTTCTCAATTTATCAGTCAAAATAAAGTTCATAAAAGCCACCTCATTGGGATGATTTGCTTGTCCTAATGATTACTATAGCATGTAAAAAAGTTCCTTGTCAATGAAGAGTTCGTATATGTTATAATGGACGAAAACGGACACCAGGTGTCATATCGTTCAAGATTTCTTTTTTCCGAAATGCTACAATAGTGAAAATGAAAGGAGGAGGACAAGAAATGCACGCGGAACAAGAACAAAGGCATGTGTATTATGACCATGACCTGGGAATAGAAGCATATAATTTGAGCGGGATTGTCCAGAAATTTCCAAACCATTTTCATGATTATTATGTGATTGGGTTTGTGGAGGGAGGAAAGAGGCATCTCTGGTGCAAAGGAATGGAGTATGACCTGAATGCCGGAGATCTGATCTTGTTTAACCCCAGAGACAATCACTTCTGTGCGCCCATCAATGGTGAAATTTTAGATTACCGTGCGGTCAATATTAATATGGATGTGATGCAGAGAGCTGTTAAGGAAATTACGGGAAAGGAGTTTATCCCGCATTTTACTAAAAACGTGGTATATCAAAGTGACATTACGCAGTCCATCGGTGATCTGTATGATGCCATTCTCGCCCACGAACCCAAGCTGAAAAAGGAGGAGGCATTTTTCTTCCTTCTGCAGCAGATCCTGCAGGAACACGCAGCGCCTTTTGACGAGGCGGATATATCAGAGCCGAATCAGCAGATCAAGACGCTCTGCAGTTATATGGAGGAGCATTTTTCGGAAAATATCACGCTGGATGATCTGCTCTCCATGACCAGTTTCGGAAAATCGTACCTGCTGCGTTCTTTTACCAAACAGGTGGGAGTTTCTCCGTACCGCTATCTGCAGACTGTGCGCCTTAAGAAAGCCAAGGAGTTCCTGGAACAGGGTGTGGCACCCATTGACGCGGCAGATATGGCCGGTTTTGCGGACCAGAGTCATTTTACTAATTTTTTCAAAGAATTTATCGGATTGACACCAAAACAGTATCAGAAAATCTTTACAGATAAACCGCTGCCTGTCACTCCGGCAAAGGAGTGGCCGAATGAATAAGACAATACATGGGCATATAGCAGCCCTTCTTACCATTTTAATCTGGGGAACTACGTTTATCTCCACAAAAGTGCTTCTTATAAGTTTTGAACCGGTGGAAATATTATTTATCCGTTTTATGATCGGGTATTTTGCGCTCTGGTGTGTCTGCCCCCGCAGGCTGAAGGTACGCAGGAGGAAACAGGAATGGTACTTTGCCGCAGCAGGACTCTGCGGTGTGACACTGTATTATCTGTTTGAAAATATTGCGCTGACCTATACACTGGCCTCCAATGTGGGTGTCATCATCTCTATTGCGCCTTTTTTTACAGTGATTTTTTCTTGTCTGTTTCTGCACGACAGGAGGCCGAATATACGGTTCTTCGCCGGGTTTTTGATTGCCCTTGCGGGTATCTTTCTGATCAGTTTCGGAGGGGAGAAGAACCTGCAGTTAAATCCCGTGGGAGATTTGCTGGCTGTGATAGCGGCAATGATCTGGGCTGCGTTTTCGACGATCACGAAAAAGATCAGTGGGTTTGGATATAATACCATTCAGACTACAAGGCGTACGTTTTTCTATGGGCTTATCTTTATGGTCCCGGCCTTGCTTCTGATGGATTTTCATATGGAACTTCAGCAGTTTGCCAGCCTGAAAAACGTGCTGAATCTGCTGTTCCTGGGATTCGGAGCTTCTGCGCTCTGCTTTGTGACCTGGAATCTTGCGGTTAAGATCCTGGGTTCCGTGAAGACCAGTGTCTATATTTACATGGTTCCTGTCATCACGGCAGTTACGTCGGCTCTTATCCTGCATGAGAAATTAACACGGACGATCGTCTCAGGCATTGTCCTGACACTGATTGGCCTGTTCTTATCTGAGGACAGAAAAACTGAGAAGAATACAGCAAAGGAGTATAAGGCATATGCAGGCACAAAGTGATAAATGCGTCATGGTACTGGACAAAGACCTGCCCCTTGGCATTCTGGCCAACACCGCGGGAATCATGGGAATCACACTGGGAAAACACATCCCGGAGACAGTGGGGCCGGATGTGATGGATAAAAGCGGGAAGGAACATCTTGGGATCATAGAGCTTCCTGTTCCGATTCTGAAGGCGGATCAGGAGAAAATCAGAGAGATCAGGGAGCAGCTCTACCGGCCGGAATACGCGGACCTGGTGGTGGTGGATTTTTCAGATGTTGCGCAGAGCTGTAACGTCTATGAGGAGTATATAAAAAAAGCAGCAAGTGTGGCAGAAGAGGAAATGACTTACTTTGGCATCGGTATCTGCGGTGCCAGGAAGCTGGTCAATAAACTGACAGGCAGTCTGCCGCTGCTGAGATAAATAGAAGACAGAAGATAATGAGCCGGTCACGTCTGCGCGGACCGGCTCGTCTGTTATGTGCGCCTGGCGGCGCACGTTTCCAACGAGTGAAAGTCTCGAATCCGCCCGGTAGTGGGAAGGATATAGCCGAAAGCAAGGGTGTCCGCCGTGAGACGGAATCGGAAGGAAGCTG